>JAGQGA010000780.1 GCA_020432595.1 Anaerolineales bacterium
ACAACGGCCGTTAATTTCTGCACCTGTTCCAACGCCGCGCTGTTTTTAAACAGGATGCCTTGCTCGGCTCCCTTGCCCACCCCAACCATGATCGAGGTCGGCGTGGCAAGCCCCATCGCACAGGGGCAGGCAATCACTAGCACGGCAATTAGCCGCAGCAGGGCCGGCACAAAACCGGCTCCGCTTGCTAACCAAATGATAAACACCAGGACGGCCAGCCCAATGACGGCCGGGACAAAGTAAGCCGACACCTGATCCACAATGCGCTGGATGGGGGCTTTGCTCCCCTGCGCCTGTTCGACCAGCTTGATAATTTGCGCCAATGCCGTTTCCTTGCCGACCTTGGTGGCCTCAAACTGGATTAAGCCCTGTTTGTTGAGGGTGGCTCCAATAACAGGATCACCCACTTGCTTGGCAACGGGTAGGGATTCGCCGGTGATCATGCTTTCGTCGAGGGTAGAACGGCCGTTAATCACCACCCCATCCACCGGCACTTTCTCCCCTGGCCGCACCACCACAATATCCCCCCGGTTCACCTCGGCAATCGGGATGTCCACCTCCACGTCATTCCGCACCACCCGCGCCGTCTTCGCTTGCAGCCCTATCAGCTTTTTGATCGCCTCGCTGGTGCGCCCCTTGGCCCGCGCTTCCAGCAGCTTGCCCAGCACAATTAGCGTAATGATCACCGCCGACGTTTCAAAATACACGTGATCGCCCAGCGCGTTGCTGTTTCCAAACGTCTTTGCCAGCAGCACGGCAATGCTGTAGACATAGGCCACCGATGACCCCATCGCTACCAGCACATCCATGTTGGCGCTGCCGTTCCGCAGGCTTTTGTACGCCCCCACGTAATAATCCCAGCCAACGTAGAACTGCACCGGCGTTGCCAGCAGCAAAAAGAGCCAGTTGACCCAGGTAGCATGTGCCCAATGCCCCACCAGCCCAAAATCCCGCGACATGCTGAAAAGGAACAGCGGCAGCGAGAACACGATGCCAACAATAAAGCGCATCCACTGGTGCCTGATTTCTGCTTCCCGTGCCGCTGCCTCAGCATCCTCAGCGTCTTCTTCGCCGCTGGCTTCTACCACGTCATACCCCGCCTTCCGCACCGCCGCCACCATTTCGGCTCGCGTCACGACACCCGGCGCATATTGCACCGCTGCTTTTTCGCTGGCGTAATTGACTGTTGCTTCCAACACCCCTTCCACTTTGTTCAGCCGCCGCTGGATGGTGTTGGCGCAGTTGGCGCAGGTCATGCCTAGCAAGGGCAGTTCCAACGTGGCCGTAGGAATTTCGTATCCGGCACGCTGCACGCGGGTAATAAGATCGGCCGTTACCTGTTTGCTATCAATTTGCGCCGGGTCATAGCTCACCGTCACCTTCTCGCTGGCAAAGTTGACCACCGCATCGGTTACGCCCGTCACCTTTTTGGCGTTGCGCTCCACCGAAGCCACGCAGTTGGCGCAGGTCATGCCCAGCACCGGCAGCGTTAACTGTTTTTGTTCAGACATAATGCTCCAACAAAAAAGTGCCACCTTTCTCGAAGCTGGCACTTTTTATAAAAGAGATTGGAGATTAGAGATTGGTCGCTTCGCTAGTGCCAATCGCCAATCGCCAGTTGTTCACATAATTTGGATTAGCCCTTCGGGAGGATAGTTGATCTCTTGCAGCAGGGCGTGGATTTTTTCCCAATTGGCTGGTTCTTGCCATTCCACTGTGACCTGCTTGCTTTGTTGGTCTGCTTGGACGCTGGTGACACCAGCTAAATCGCCAACTTCCATTTCGATGGTGTGGGTGCAGTGGCCGCAACTGATGTTGGGAACGGTGAATGTTTTGCTGGACATGAATGATTTCTCCTAAATAGTTTGGGCGCGATTCACTAAGCTATGCAGAATCTTGCCGTGTTTGTTTAAATTTTTGCCGACATCTCAAAAACGCTGGAAACTTCACGCAGCACTTGCTCCCGCTCGTCGGGGTTGTCGCCGCGAATGGCGGTAGTGACGCAGGTGTGCAGATGGTTGTCAAGGATCAAGGCACTGACTTTGTTTAAGGCGGCCTGCACCGCCTGAATTTGTTTGATGACATCAATACAATAGGTGTCTTCTTCTACCATGCGCTCGATGCCTTTGATATGCCCGGCGGCACTTGCTAATCTGCGTGTGACCTGTTTGCGGGTTGTCTCATCCATACGCTTTAGATGTCCTAATAGTTTTGTTCCTTCCCCCCCCCCCAGGGGGGAGGGGATAGTAGAAATTATAGACTGGATCGTGAGTCTGTCAAGATGCGACTTATCTATAGAAAGTTGTTTTGTAAGGAAACTCCTGACCCAGTTTGGGCAAAAAAAGTGAAAATTTAGCAAAAAGGTATTTGACCCAAAG
>JAGQGA010000781.1 GCA_020432595.1 Anaerolineales bacterium
TACGACCACGCCTTTGCCATCAGCGAAAGCAGTTTTTATCAGTCACCTAACGGAGGGCGTGCCTGGCAGCAGATTGATTTGGGCAGCATCGAGCCGGTAGCGATGGCCGTTAGCCCCAACTTTGTCGAGGATCGTACCATTTGGCTGGGAACGCAAGAGGGGGCATTGTTCAAATCGGAGGATGCGGGGCAAAATTTCACGCTTGTTACTGATAAGTTTGAAGCCATCAACACCTTGTCATTCTCATCAGATGGCACCCTCCTCATTGGTACCATGAGTGATGTTGAAACCCTTGAATCTCCAATCTCCAATCTCCAATCCCCAGTTTTAAGTTTGAATGTGGTGAATGGGGCGGTTTATGCCGGGCTTTTGGATGGGTTAGCTGTGTCGTTGGATAACGGCCGTTCTTGGCAGTCCATTCCTACCCTCGCCGCCCGTCGCCTCACCTGGTATTTGCCCCAAGCGGCTAACACGTGGTTGGCGGCTGGGCCAGAAGAAGGGGTTTGGCAAACGGCCGATGGCGGACAAAGTTGGCACACCATTTGGAGCGAGCTACCTGTGTTGGCCGTCGCCACCACAGCCGACAAGATTTGGGTGAGTGGGTTAGACAATGTAGCCGTATCTGCGAACCAAGGGGACACATGGCAGGTTGCCTGGCAGCCGGGGGTGGCGGTGACAGCATTGGCCGTTGTAAACGGCCGTATTTGGGCAGGCGATGCGTCTGGACAAATATGGCGGCAAGGGGATAGAGCGTGGGCGCAAGTTGCCATTCCCTTTGCCGGGCAGCAATTTGTTGGTTTCATTACGCCCACGGCCGATAAATTGTTAGCGGTAAGTTGGTCGGCGGCAAGTCGGATGCTGCAACTATGGTTATTGTCTGAAACCGGAGCCGAGTGGTCGTTGTGGTTTAAGCAAAAAGCGGGAGCCGTGCTGCCGCATGTGGCGGTAAATGGGGCGAGCAGCTTAGTGGGGCTGGGATCATATGTTTATCACCTGGCGGGGGGGAGATGGCGAAGGGAAAAGGTGGGGGGGGTAGACAGACCGGTAACGGCCGTTTGTGCTTTGCCAGGTCGGGGTTGGTTAACAGCTATAACCGACCAGTTAATTTATGCGGAAGATGAGGGAACGTGGTCAGCCTTGGACAATGGTTTACCGGGAGAGGTGGTCGTGTCTCTGCAAGTGGCAGGGGATCGGCTCATGGCAGGAACATCTGACGGCAAGGTGTGGTTCAGTTCACTCACTGAGTTAAGGTAGCGTTAGGCCAAATGTTGTAGCTATTTTGGGGATCCGCACGAAACTGACTAGGGGATTTGCCGATAATTTTTTTGAAGAGGCGGGAGAAGTAGTAGGGATCGGTGTACCCTACAGCGAGGCTGATTTGGCGAATGGGTTGGCGGGTCAGGGCAAGCTGCATACAGGCTCGCTGGAGCTTGAGGCGAATGAAGTAATCAACAGGGGAATAGTCGGTTTGTTCTTTGAAGAGGCGGGCAAAGTGGGATTTGGAGAGCTGGGCATGGTCGGCCATCTGCTGTAGGGTGAGGGGTTTGTCAATGTTTTTGCGTAGATAGTCCAGCGTGCTGTCTAAATTGTGGAATTCGCTGCTGCGAAGAGCAGGGGAAAAGAGGCGATTGTTGAAAAATAGATGGCCGAGCAGGTGCTGGATGGTTTGGGTAATGAAGATCATACGCTGTTGCACAAAGGTGCCCATGATGGAGTCGTAGCATTCGCGGAAGTGGTGTTGGAGAACGGCCGTTAATTCGGCCGTTACGGGAACCGTATACACATTCTCAGGTAATAAGCTAAAAAAATAATCGGCAACCGTTCCTTGAAGGTGCACCCAATGGATTGACCAGGGATCTTCCTCACTAGCGCCATAGATATGGGGCAGATTGCGGGGAATGAGGACGGCTTTTCGGGCTTGAATGGGCTGGCGCACGGAGCCGACCTCCAGCCAGCCAGAACCAGCAACGCACAGGATCAAAATATGTTCTGGTGTCCCAGCGGGTCGTTCACGGTAATGGTAGCGTGCTTCTGGAAACCAGCCGATGTCGGTGATGATAAGCTGTTGGAGGAGGAAGTGCTGGGATAGGTCATCCAGCAGGGGGCGGGGCATGACGTGCAGGATTTGTCCAGCAAAGTCCTCTTTTTTGCGGATAGGGGTCATGATCACCTCAAAATCAGAAGATAGTCCATTATATCATCGCTTGCTCTATTGTCGTGGAGCGGGTGTCATGTTAGATTGAGCAGAGAGGGTGGGTGCATAAGGAAAGCGCAATGAGTAAACAAGCGATGCTGGGCGTTTTAGCGACCGTCGAGCAAATCATCATTCCAACGTA
>JAGQGA010000782.1 GCA_020432595.1 Anaerolineales bacterium
CTTTTTCTGGACGCAAACGGCGGTAGTTGATCGTCTCCGGCTTGGTGACTTCACCATATGACCAAGAACGAATCTGTTCAGGGGACGCTAAGCTAACACGCAACGAACGGAAATCAGTTGTTTCCACGTAGTTGACCTCCCGGAAAAGTTAGAGACTCCGACCCTTCCTAAGATAGAGCGATTCCGCACAAAAACGTCCAGGCTTACTTCTTCTGGTAAAATGTCGTTTCCTGGTAAATCTTTTTGCGCTGAACCTAACAATTTTTTCTTTGGAAATTCCAAAAATGTCGACCAATTGAGCGGTTTGACACACGCTTTAGACGCACAAAAGAGCGTTTGGCTTGCGCCAACGCTCTTGTTTATCTTTTTTCTGTATCAGTTATTGTTATTATATCGGCAAACTTCGATATGTCAAAAATTTCACATAAGAAAGCCGTTAATATTTGCAAACGGTTAATTATAGGTGAAAGGAACATCTTGTGCAAAAAATGGCATGGTGATTTCGATGTGGCCTCAATGTGGGGGAAAAACGGCCGTTTTTTCCTTGTGCCATTCCCCAAATCACCCTACAATTCGGAGCATATGTTCTACAGAGGCTAACCCATGGGCTTTTTACGCAATGCAGGTGGCAGCAGCGGCTACAGCGAAGTTTGGACCGTTGGCGAACTCAACAGCTACATCAAAGATTTGTTTGAGATTGATTACCGGCTGCAAGATGTCGAAGTCAGCGGCGAAATCTCCAACTTTTCTTTGGCTCGCTCCGGGCATCTCTATTTCACCCTGAAAGACGAAAAGGCACAGTTGCGCTGCATCATGTGGCGTTCGGCCGCCGAGCGGCTGCGCTTTGCGCCAAAAGACGGAGATGCCGTGGTCGCGGGCGGGCGCGTCTCGGTTTACGAGGCCAGCGGCGTGTATCAACTTTACGCCGAACGGCTAGAGCCAGCCGGCCGAGGCAGCCTTGCCCTCGCCTTTGAACAGTTAAAAGAGCAACTGGCCGACGAAGGGCTGTTCGACCCCGCCCACAAAAAACCCATTCCCGCATTCCCCAGCAAAATCGGCATTGTCACCTCGGCCGATGCCGCTGCGCTGCGCGACATTTTAAACGTGCTGCGCCGTCGCTACCCGCTGGTGCAGGTGCTCATTGCCCCCACGCTGGTGCAAGGCGAACAGGCTCCGGCGCAAATTGTGCGGGCATTGCAATGGCTAGACGGCCGTTCCGACCTCGACACCCTCATCATCGCTCGCGGCGGTGGTTCCATTGAAGATTTGTGGGCGTTTAACGACGAGCGGGTTGCCCGCGCCGTGTTTGCCGCCCAGCACCCCATCATCAGCGGCGTGGGGCATGAAACAGATTTCACCATCACCGATTTTGTGGCCGATTTACGCGCCCCTACCCCATCGGCCGCCGCCGAACTGGCTGTGCCTGACCGCGAAGAACTGTATCCACTGGTTTTGGGGCTGCAAAATGGCCTTACCGCCGACATGAAAAGCCGGATTCAGGAGGCACGGTGGGAGGTGCAATCACTGGGGCAGCAGTTGGTGCTGCACAACCCGCGCCGTGGGCTGGATGGAAGCCGTCAACGGATAGATATGCTGGTCAACCGGCTGGATCAAAGCATGGAGCGACGATTGACAATGGCACGCAATCGGTTGGCACTGCTGGAAGCGCGGCTAACGGCCGTTAATCCCCAAGCCATCCTCGCCCGTGGTTACGCCATTGTCCGCGACCCAAACGGCCGTTTGCTCCGTACCGCTGCCAACGCCACGGTGGGACAACATTTACACGTCCAACTCAGTGATGGCGTTATTGAAGTAGAAGTAATCAGTAATCGGTAATTGGTAATCAGTGACCAGTACTGATTACCGATTACTGTTTACTGATTACTACGCAAAAAAATGAGCAACAAACCCTTCGTCATCGTCAGCCACACCCTCCCGGCCGCGTGGCTGGCAAAATTATATGAAACATGCGAGGTGCTGGTGGGGCCAGAAACGGCCGTTACCCCCGCCCTCTCCCCCGAGCTTGAAGCCCAACTCCCCCACGCCGACGGCCTCATGACCATGCTCACCGTGCGCGTGGATGAGGCGCTGCTGGCAAAAGCCCCCAACCTGCGCGTGGTCAGCAACATGGCCGTTGGCACCGACAACTTGGACAAAGCCGCCTGCACCGCTCGCGGCATCCCCGTGGGCAACACCCCCGGCGTGCTCACCGAAGGCACGGCCGATTTGGCGATGGCGATTTTGCTCGCTGTTGCCCGCCGCCTGCCCGAAGCCAGCCACGATGCCCGCGAAGGACGCTGGACAACGTGGTCGCCCACCGGCTGGCTGGGTGC
>JAGQGA010000783.1 GCA_020432595.1 Anaerolineales bacterium
TCTATTCAATTGGTAAGGTTCTGCTTTCGGTCTGTTTACCCCGAATGGCTACCTAACTTAATGATGCCAAAGTCGAGATTTAATTTCCCAATCTCTCAGTCTCGATTATTGCAAGTTGCTCAACTGAAACGGCTGGTTGAGAACGGTAAAGATGGCGGTGTCCGATTGTAACGGCCGTTGAAACGTCACCGTAAACTGGCGCGTTTGCCCTGCCGCCACCGTCCAGGGAAATGCCGGGTTGGTGGAGAGCATGAGGTAAGTGGAGCCATCAGCCGTGCCCAGCGAAATTTCTCGTTCTGTTACCACCAATGGCTGCTGCCCCAGGTTGGTAATTTGACCGGTGAGAATGAGACTGGTGAAATCAGGTGAGACATTGACCGTTTGCAGTGCTATGCTGGCATCACGCCCCACATTTTGCCCCCCATTAAACGGAATCATCACCTGAATCTGGCTGCTGGTTTCCGGCCAGTTAACAAGCCAATGCAGATTGGCGCTAACCAGCCCCGAGGGAATTTGATAGCCGGCCGTCGCTTCCACAAATTGCCCGGCATTAAGAAAACCTGTGGCCGGGCGATGGGTGCCAATCTGGCTGGCGATGGGGTTGAGGGCGTATTGATTGCCCAAGTCGTCGCTGAGAAGAAGCTGGAGCGTGTCGAGATTAACGGCCGTTAACCCCGTGTTCTGCATCTGGTAATCCACCAAATAAAAAGCAAAGCCGGGCGGTGCTTCCGGCCGATCCGGCACAAACGTCGCCCCTGTTACAGTTGTTTGCAATTCACCAAGCTGCACCGTCTCGCCCAACTGCACCACATTCCCTGCCGCTTGCTCGGTGGTGTCTGGTACCACATAACGACCCCGCACCACCAGCCGCTCCTGCCCTTCAGCACCCAACAGCACCAGCGTCACACCCGGCATCGTTTGGGCAAAAACGTCGCGGTCGGTACTGGGCACAAAGGCACGGCTGTCAAAGGAGAAAGCGTAGGTTTTATCTTGCTCGGTTCGCAGCACAATTTCACTGCCGGGAATCAGCCCCTCCAACATGGCACGATTATCTTCAGAATTAGGCAGCCCGACGATGTAGTTGACGATGGTGCCATAGACCCAAATGGCCGTTCCTTCCTCCGAAAATGCGGGCGACCAAATGCCATCGGCCGCGATGGCCTGCGGGTCAAGCGCGTAGTCACGCCCGGCCAAACTCAGCAGCACGGGAATATCCACGGTCATAGAGATGGTAGAGGAGCCGTCTACAACTTCGATGATAGGTTTGTTGAGGTTGGAAACGGCCGTTTCCGGGAACGGTGTCGGTGTCCCCGCAACAGCCGCATTATCCGATGCACGCAGCAACAGAACCCCAAAGATAATAATGGCAGCCAACGCCAGAACAGCAACAACCGCCAAAACCAGCAGCACAGGATTTGAGCGCCAACCTGATGGCGAAGCAGGAGTAGGTTCTTCCTCTATGGACATGAAAAACGACCTTCGGAAAAGTGATCAGTAGTCAGTAACCAGAGCACTTGCTACCTGATTACCGATTACTGCTCACTGTTTACTGATAACTAGGGAATGCCAATGGGAAGCGGCTGGGGCGCAATACGCACTAAAATATTGGCGTTACTGCCTACAGCCACCTGGCTATAGTTGAGATAGGGCACCACAATCCGCACCGCTCCAGATGTAGCAATTCCGTCAAAGCGGATCATGCCCGATTCACTGGTGTAGCCAAAAGCCAGCAGACTACCCGTGGCATTGTCATAAAGCGCAACAGCGACATCCATCACCCCTTCATTCAATTCTGGCGTAAAGTTACCATTGCCATCGTAATATACCGTTACGTTAATTGAAGCAAGCTGTTGCCCACCGGCAATAGGAGTTGACGTGGGCAGTGTCTCAAAGACAACAACAGGCGGAGGTTCTGGCGTAGGCGTATTCAAAAACGACAAATCAATAGGCGTAGGCGTGGGCAGCGGCGTGGGAAATTCAAATGGTGTCGCGGTTGGCACAAAGCCACCACCAGTACCACCACTACCTGTCCCTGGTGGGTTGGTGGGCAAGGGTGTAGGCGTGGGCGTTGCGGCCTCAGAACTACAGGTAATATCGTAGGTATGTTTAGAGGATTCCTCGTAGGCTGGCGGATTCACCGGGCCAACAACAATGTAGAGCCAACCCGTGTAGGCAGAACGATAAGACAAACGACTGCCCAAATCCCCTGGCTCTTTATCGTCATTTCCCAAGTTCGGTTGAAAATCGTTGCCGTTCCGATCCAAAAAGATCATGTTAGTATCAGTAACGGCCGCTAAATTAAGCGTCTCACAAGTATA
>JAGQGA010000784.1 GCA_020432595.1 Anaerolineales bacterium
AAGCTGGCGCAGTACGGCATTGTGGGCGACCTGTTCAAGGTGCTGCCCGCGTTGACGGCGGAGTTTAAGAAGCGACTGTAGGCAGTAAGCAGTATTCGGTAGGTCAGTAAACAGTGGAGCTGGCAGGTTGGCGATGAGAGTCGCGGGACCTGCCAGCTTTTTTGTTTGCGGATAAGGAGCTGCTGATCGAATCGGTGCAAAGTATCATGCTCGCAAAAGATTGCGTCGGAGCAGGGGCTCAAGGGCAAGAACTGCCCTTTCTTGGCACTAACTTGACACTTGCTCATCTAAATATCTCATAAAATGGAGGTATTAGCGAAATAGTTTAAGGAGAAAATCATGAAAACCAGTGTGGTAATTGGCGTTGTCGGGATTTTGTTATTGGCTTTTGGTTTATGGTTATATTTGGCTGCTTTTGGTGAGTCGGAATATTTTTTGGGTCTATACTTTTGTATCCCTTCGGGATTAGTGATCATGTTGATTGGATTGATAAGTGCGACAATACAATTTTATCGCAACAAACGGCGTTAGCTGTCTGCAATTACATTTGACTGAGGTACTCGCGGTCATTACTGTTTTGGTTCTGGGTTTCCTTAGAGGGATAGAAAACTTGCTGTAGCGCGATCATATGTGGCCGAGCTGTGTTTAGTCTCTGTTGGCGTGCTTTTTTACCAATTTCGGCATCTACCCCTCACCTTGCCAAGAAACAACCGTTTTTTAACCCAAAATCTTCTTCATCCCCTGCTTTGGCCGTTGCCCCCACCAATCAAGCGCGTTACGCATTTGCCCGACCTCAAGTAAAATGAGCCAAAACAAAAAGGAAAGGTGAATGAGCAACCAACCGGACTGGACGGCCGTTTCCCAACGAGCCGAAGCCATTTTAGGCCAACCAATACT
Organism: Anaerolineales bacterium; assembly: GCA_020432595.1. The sequence goes on from JAGQGA010000784.1 coordinate 898, forward strand.
TTCAGTAGAACAGCTGAGTGATGATGATCGCCGTAACTTGTTATTGCGTTGTACGCTAGCGCAGCCGCCGTATTCGGTGATCATCAAGCAAACATTGCCCACTGATGACCCAGACAAGCTGTTGGCGCAAGATCAGCTGCGTTTTTGGCAGGATTGGGCCGGGGCGGCATTGTTAACGGCCGTTTCTCACACGCCCATCTCCCCCAAATTTTATGGCGGCGACACCGCCTTGTCCTTCATCATTCTGGAAGATTTAGGCACGGGCAGCAGTCTGGTTGAACCGCTGCTGGAGGGAGACGCCCAATCGGCGGAGGCAGCTTTGCAGCAGATGATGACCCGGCTGGGGCAGATGCACGCAGCGACCATTGGCCAGGTGCAAATGTTTGACGACATTTTGCACACGCTGGATGGGCAAGCTGCCGAGCGCATCCAGCAATCCTTGCCAGATTTTGCCGACCTGCTTGCTAAATTAGCCGATTTAGGTGTTGCCGTGGCTGGATTTGAGCAGGAGTTGGCGCAGGTGAAGACGGTCGTTGCCCATCCCGGCCCCTTCACCACCTATGTTCACCTGGACCCTTGCCCCGACAATCTGTTTATGCACAACGGCCGTCTGAAAATCATCGACTTTGAGCAGGGCAACTTTGGCCATGCCCTGCGCGACGCGCTCTATTTGCGCATGAGTTTCCCCACCTGCTGGTGTGCCAACCGGGTGCCAACGGCCGTCATCGAGGCGTGTGAAGCCGCTTACCGGCAGCAGTTGAGTACCAAGCTGCCCATCATCACCGACGACGCCTTTTTTGCCGAGCAATGTTTGCTGGTTTGCGCCTTTTGGGTGTGGAATCGGTTTGACAGGCTGTTGCCGCACACGCATGAACAGGCTGTCGATTGGGGCATTGCTTCCATCCGCAGCCGCGTGCTGACCTATTTGCACACCTTTAGCCAATTGGCTGACGCGCCGGATAAACTGCCAGCCATGTGGGAAACGGCCGTTCAGCTACAAACGATTCTGCAAACCAAATGGCCAGAAACAGCGCTGCTCCCCTACTATCCCGCCTTTCGGGCATAAATTTCAGCTACTTTTATATCAGATTCACCCTTTCACCCCTTCACCTTGTCACCCCTTCACCCCGTCACGGAAAAGCACCCTACTCCAACCTCTGCGCCAACGTTTCCACATACAACGCCCGCACCCGGTCAGCCACAATGTCCCAGGTGTAATTGGCCAACACTTTTTCCCGCCCGGCAGCGCCCATCGATTGCCGCAGCGCAGGCTGCGCCAGCAAATGGCACACCTGCTGCGCCATGCTGGCCGGGTCACCGTAGTGGAACAGCAGCCCATCCGCACCCGCCGCGATGAGCGAGGCCAACGCACCCACATCCGCCCCAACCACTGGCTTGCCCGCCGCC
>JAGQGA010000785.1 GCA_020432595.1 Anaerolineales bacterium
TCCTTATAGGTCAAGAAGCTCAACTTCTTTCGAGAAGTTGAACTTCTGCATAGTATCAATAACGATAACGACGGGCGCGTTCGTAGAGCATTTCGCGGCGCAGGTCGGCCGGGGGCTGGGGGACGATGAGCATGAAGAGCCAGCCCAGGGCTGCCCCGGCAACAAAGCCGCCGATGTGGGCAAAAAAGGCCACACCGCCACCCGTTTCCACCCCCAGCGAAAGCAGGCCGTTAAAAAGCTGGAGTACAAACCATAGTGCCAGCACAGCCCAAGCAGGCCAATCGGCCATGCGGCTGAAAAGACCGAGGGGGATAATGCCGCGCACGCGCACGCCGGGAAAAAGCACCAAATAGCAGCCCAACACCCCGGCAATCGCGCCACTGGCACCCACCAGCGGAATTTGGGAGGTGGGGTCAATGATGACCTGGGCAAAGATAGCGACAAAGCCGCTGGCGAAGTAAAGGAGAAGATAGAGCAGCCGGCCGAATCGATCCTCAATATTATCGCCAAACAAATAGAGGTAGAGCATGTTGCCACCCAAATGCGCCCAGCCGCCGTGCAAAAACATGCTGCGAAGACTATCAAGCAGCGATTCTAGCGAAAAAGGGGCAGCAGTGAGGTTGGCGGGGACGACGGAAATATCCAGAATGGCGCGTTGGAGTTGGTCGGCTGAGAGCGTTTGCTCCCAAAGAAAAACAAGAACGTTGAGAGCGATGAGACCAAAAGTGAACAGCGGCCAGCGGCGGGTGGGGTTTAGGTCTTGGAGTGGAATCATAATCTGCTTTTTATAGGCATAAACTGGCTTTTGCTTGGGGATTAGAGATTGGAGATTGACCGTCTTCAATCTCCAATCTCTAATCCCTAATCTCCAGCCAATTTATGACCTCATGTATCTGGTTTTGTCTATTGTAAAGGATCATGGCTTGTCGGGCGATAATGAGGGACAATTAGGTCATTATCTATTTTGGAGGCGTTTGTTTGTAGGATGTTACCAAAACGAAAGTTGATGATTCCGGGGCCGGCCGAAGTTGAAGACGTGGTGCTGGCTGAAATGGGCAAGCAGGTAGCGGCTCATTATGGGCCGGAGTGGGCGGAACTGTACGGGGAAACCGTCAATTTGCTAAAGGGTATCTTTGGCACAGAGGGTGATGTTTTTTTGCTGGCAGGACCGGGCAATGCTGGGGTAGAAGCGGTGGTAGCGACGCTGTTTGCACCGGGAGAACGGGTGCTGATTGGCAACAACGGCTTTTTTGGCGACCGAATGGGGGAGATTGCGCGGGCACGGGAGCTGGATGTGGTCGAAGTAACGGCCGTTTGGGGCAACCCCCTCGACCCATCCGCCATTGACGCTGCCCTGCGCCAAGACCCAACCATTGCTGGGCTAATCGCCGTGCATCATGAAACCTCCACCGGCGTCTTGAACCCCGTCCAGCAGCTTGGTGCGGTGGCGCGGCGGCACGGTGTGCTGTTCGCTGTAGATGCCGTTGCCTCGCTAGGCGCGGAAATAGTTAAAATGGACGCTTGGGGGATTGATGCCTGCGTTGCTTCGTCAAACAAGGGGCTGGGGTCGTTTCCGGGGCTGGCACCAGTGGCAGTAGGCAAGCAGGTGTGGGAACAAATTGCCCATAAAACCCACAAAGCGGGCTGGTATCTGGATTTGCGAACGTGGCAAAAATATGGTCAAGATGCCTGGCATCCATCGCCGGTGACGGTTAGCTCGAATGCGGTGGAGGCACTGCACGCCGGGGTACAGGCGATTGTTGAGGAAGGGCTAGAAAACCGAGCAGCGGAGTTTAAGCGGATTGCCACGCTGTTTCGGGGCGAGATTGTCAAGCGGGGGTTTGGGCTGCTGGCGGAAGGGGATTGTGCGTCGTCGGTATTAACGGCCGTTACACCCCCACCCGACCTCGACATCACTCACATGCTCAACACCCTGCGCGAAGAAAAAGGCATCCACGTCGGCAACGGGTTGGGCAAACTCTACGGCCACATGGCTCGCGTCGGCCACTTGGGGCGGGCACGGTCAGAGGTGTATGTGGCGGCGTTGTTGGAAGCAATTGATGATTATATGGCAGAGGTAGCCGCATAAGACGTGGTGCGTGGTGCGTGATACGCTACGCACCACGCACCACGTAACTGGGCATGGCAAACACACCTACTACCCTCATCGAGCTTGATCACAGCGACGACATTGTTTCGGTGCTGGATCGGCTGGTGTGGGCGCGGGGGCAGCGGCTGCTGCTGGTGGACAACGTGGGCGTGCTGCACAAAGGGACAGATTTGGTGC
>JAGQGA010000786.1 GCA_020432595.1 Anaerolineales bacterium
GGGCGACATGATGGACGAAACCGTCCGCCGTGCCGCCAGCAGCGGCATTGACATCGAAGCCCGCCTCCGCGCCGGGCTAACCATGGCCGAAAAGCTTACCGCCCCCGAAATGATGGCAAAATTAGACCAACTGCTGGCAATGGCCGACCAGGCCCCCGGCATGATCGCCATGATGGGCGACATTGTGGACGAATCCATCCGCCGCGCTGGTGAATCCGGCATCAACATCGAGGCTATGGTGCGGCAAGGTGCCCGCGCCGGTGCCAAATTTAGTGCCCTGATGGAGTCGGAAGAGTTTGACGCGCTCATGGAATCTGGCATTCTCGATCCTGAAGCCGTGGCCTCGGTGGGCAAAGTTGGGCGGGCACTCATTGCCAGCCAACAGCAACCACTGGAGCCGGTGGGATTGTTTGGTTTACTCAGTGCCATGCGTGACCCCAATATGCAGCGAGCACTCGGCTTTCTCGCCACCTTTGGCGCAGAATTCGGCAAGCAAATAAACAATAAATAAATAGACGTGCTTTTCAAAGCACGTCTTTTGTCTTACAAAAAACGAGGATTAGCATCCTCGGCTATACAGAGGAGAAAACTATGAAAGATCATTATAAAGTCCTAGTTATTGGTGGCGGTACCGCCGGGTTAGCTGTTTCTGCACGATTAATGAACCATAGCAATGGTTCGCTCGATTTAGGCATCATTGAACCATCAGAGAAGCATTACTATCAACCGCTGTGGACGCTGGTTGGTGCTGGTGTCTTCTCCCGCGAAGAAACAGAGCGGGACGAGCGCGATTTCATTCCCGCCGGGGCTGACTGGATTCAAGACCGTGTCGCCACCTTTGACCCCGACAACAACACCGTTACCACTGAAGGTGGCAGCACCATTGGTTATGACTATCTGGTTGTCACCGCCGGGATTCAAATTGACTGGGACGCAATTCCAGGGCTAAAGGAAAGCGTAGGCAAACCTGGCACCGGCGTTAGCAGCAACTATTCCTACGACACCGTTAGCTCCACCTGGAACAACATCAGCAACCTACGCAGCGGCACGGCACTCTTTACCCAACCCAGCACCGGGGTAAAATGCGCCGGGGCACCACAAAAGATTTGCTATCTGGCCGAAGACCATTTCCGCCGTTCTGGCGTTCGCAACAATGTCAATGTTATTTTTGCCACAGGCACGCCCAGCATTTTTGCCGTCAAAAAATATGCTGATTCGCTGCTCAAGGTAATTGAGCGCAAGGGCATTGAAGCCCACTATGCCACAGAGCTGGTTGCCCTGCGCCCGGACAAAAAAGAGGCTGTTTTTGAGCCAGTAGGTGGCGGTGAACAGAGCGTAATCAAATATGACATGATTCACGTTACCCCACGTCAAAGTGCGCCAGATTTTATCAAGAAAAGCAAGCTGGCAGCGGCTACAGGTTGGGTAGACGTTGATCAGAACACGATGCAGCATAAGCGATATGCCAATGTGTTTGCTTGTGGCGATTGCAGCAGCTTGCCCACGTCCAAGACTGGGGCTGCCATTCGCAAGCAGGCACCGGCACTGGCAAACAATTTGTGGGCGATGATGAACGGGCATGGACTTCCTGACAGCTACGACGGCTACACCTCCTGCCCCCTTGTGACTGGTTATGGCAGCCTTATCCTGGCCGAATTCGACTATGATAAGGTTCCGCAAGAGACCTTCCCATTTGACCAATCGCAAGAACGATACAGTATGTATGCCTTAAAAGCTTACGGCCTGCCACGCATGTATTGGCACGGCATGTTGCGCGGACGCGCTTAATTTCGGTAATCAGTAATCGGTAAGCGGTAATCAGTATTGGCTACTGACTACCGCTTACCAATTACTTTTCCAGAGGTTCCCATGTGGTTTGAAACAATTATTCGTGAGGAAACGGGCTGTGCTGCCTACATGATTGGATGTGACCGCACCCAAGAATGTATGGTATTTGACCCGCTGTGGGACATACAGCCCTATTTAGATATGGCGAAGAAAAAGGATTCGACTATTCGCTATGTCATTGATTCCCACAGCCACGCCGACCATATTTCTGGGGGGCGGCGGCTGGCCGAGGCCACCGGCGGCGAGTTGATTTTGCCTGAGCTGGCCGATATTACTTATGAAGCAACGCGGGTGAAACATGGTGACATGATTCGCATGGGTGGCGTGGGCATGGAAATTGTGCATGTGCCGGGGCACCGGCCAGAGCAAATCAACCTGCTTATCTATGATTTCCCGCGTGGCGATGAGCCGTGGTTCATGCTAACGGCCGATTTTGTGA
>JAGQGA010000787.1 GCA_020432595.1 Anaerolineales bacterium
GCAGCCGAACAGGCAAGGCTGGAACAAAAGCGGGACCGCGCCACCAAAAAACAAATTCGAGGTTCCAGCCTGCTCGTAAGCGGCAGCTTTATCTCGAAAGTCATCAATTTTTTTGCCCAGATACTCATTGTGCGTTATCTGGACCCAACCGACTATGGTGCTTACGCCTACGCCTTGTCCATTGTGACCATGGTGGAAACGATTGCCACCTTTGGTTTGGATCGCGCTGTCACCCGTTTTATCCCTATCTTCCATGAAGAAGAAGATTATGACAAAGTGTTTGGCACCTTGTTAATGGTCTTCTCCGTCATTTTGTCGCTCGGCCTATCTATCGCTATCTTATATAACATGTTTAGCCACCTTGTTGGCGGACGCTTTATTGAAGATCAGCAGGCCGTGAAGCTTTTGTTGGTACTGATCTTCCTGGCACCGGTTCAAGCCATTGACGATCTGTTGATTGGCCTGTTTGCTGTCTTTTCTAGCCCCAGTGCCATCTTCTTCCGTAAGCATGTTTTGGGGCCTGGCATCAAATTGGGCGTGGCCGCGCTGACCGTCTTTTTTGCCGCCGACATCTACTTTTTTGCCACTAGCACGCTGATTATAACGACCATTGTTGTGAGCGGTTATATGTTGATGTTGGTGAACATGATGCGGCAAATTGGGCTACTGGAGCATTTTAACCTAAGTCGGATCAATGCTCCGGTCAAAGAGATTTTAGCCTTTACCATTCCGCTGCTTACCTCAGAACTGGTGTTTATTGCCATGAGTACTTCTGATGCCATTATGTTGGAATATTTCAACGGTACGATTGATGTGGCAGCCTCACGGGCAGTGTTGCCCACGGCGCAAATGAACCGGCTGATTATGACCGGCTTTGCCACCTTGTTTACCCCCATGGCGGCGCGAATGTTTGCGCGGAAAGATTGGGAAGGTATCAACAATCTGTATTGGCAGACGGCGATCTGGATTGCTGTATTTACTTATCCTATCTTTATCGTGAGCTTTTCGCTGGCTGACCCCATTACCAAACTGCTGTACGGCGACAAATATGTGGCTCTTGGCTCTGGTCCCATTTTGGCAATCTTGTCATTGGGCTACTACTTCCAGTCGGCACTCGGTTTTAATGGGCTGACGCTAAAGGTGTATGGTAAGCTGCGATATATCGTGACGCTCAACATCTTGGCTGCCGTGGCAAATGTGGCGGTAAACCTGGTGCTTATTCCCCGGTATGGGGCTTTGGGAGCAGCCATTGGGACAACGGGAACGTTGATTATCCACAATATCTTGAAGCAAACTGGGTTGAAGTTGGGAACAGGTATTAGCATTTTTGACCCGCGCTATATCAAGGTTTATATCATCATTGCGGTGAGTGCGGGGGCACTGTTGGGGGTTCAGGAACTGCTGGATTTGCCAATCTATGCAAGTTTGGTGCTGGCTGCCATTACGTCGCTGATTGTGTTGCGGCTAAACCGTCATATGTTGCAAGTAGAAGACATGTTCCCGGAACTGCTTAAGCTGCCTTTTGCCCGGTGGTTTTTGACCTAATTATTTTTAGAATTTGATACCGTAGAGGGGCGTATGCAATACGCCCCTACCAGGAATTTTTGTTATGTTGGATATGACGCTGGCTACTTCGTTTGTGCCAGGAACGAACTTAAAGGGAAAGTTAGCGGGGAATTGGACGTATTTGCTGCCGAGTTTGGAGTTGGAGCGGATGTTGTGCCTGGGTGTGCCTTCTGAGGCAGCTTTGGAGACGTTTGGGCGGGTGAGTGAGCAGATTTTGGTGCTGAGTAACCAGCCAAAGGCGTTGGCGGCACTGCAAAGTGCGGGGGTGCCAAGGGTGCAGGGGTTGGTGTTTAACGGCCGTTTACCCCTCCCCGAACACAGCCTCGACCTCCTCTTTGTCGGCAGCGAATTTGACACCGCCAAACTGCTGCACGACGGCCACCTGTTGACCGAACTCAAGCGCGTGCTGCGGCCAGAAGGGTTGGTCTATTTTGAACATGGCGGCCCGACCACACGCGGGCAGCTTAGTGAAACGGCGCAGCAGTTTGCCCAGCAGTTGGGGCGGCTGAATTTGTTCTGGATTACGCCGATGGTGGGAGAAATGGAAACGGCCGTTCCCGCCAACGACCACCAAATCACCAGCTACTTCATCAACAAAGGGCTATACAGCCCCGCCATTGTCCTGCCCAAGCGCGTTCCCATTGTTGAACGCACCCTGGAAAAAACCGAGAAATTTGTCTGGAAAAACAAAAAGCTGCGCCAATACGCCAACCGCTAC
>JAGQGA010000788.1 GCA_020432595.1 Anaerolineales bacterium
TGATGCAAGCGGCCATTGCCAATGAAATGGACTATGATGCCACGATTGCCATTTCGCCGACCGATGCGCCAGTAACGGCCGTTTCTCCCCGCAACCTCCTTCTTTTAGCCGGGCAATTTGAACCAAGGTTTGTCGCCAATGCCCAAACTCTGCTGGCAAAAGCCGGTGGTGAAAACAGTGACTTTGCCGCTGGCACGGCGCGTCTGTTTGTGCAAGTGCCCCACGTCGAACACATCACCATTTTGTTCAGCCCGGTCAGCCATGCCGCCTCCCGGCAGTGGCTAGAGCGGGTGTTTGGCGTGCAGCGGGAAAGCAGCTACCAAGATGTGCGGATTGTTTGGTACTTGGTGCATTTGGGGGCGTGGCTGGTGTTATTAACGGCCGTTTCCCCCCTCCTCCCCCACGATGAACCCCGCAGCCGCAGCCGTCGCACCCCGCTGCACTGGCTCGGCCTGCTCATTGCCCCACCTCTCGCCAGCGGCATTCTGCGGCTGCTGGAACAGTTCATTCGCACAGACAACCTCGCCAACATTCTCGTTGGCAGCACCCTTGGCATTTGGTTCTTCATCTTTGGCGCGATCTGGCTGCTGGTTGGCTTTCGCCCACCTCGCCTCACCTTTTCCGGCGCATTTTGGGGGATCATGCTCTTTGGTCTGCTTTGGTTCGCGTTTGGGGCACTGGCACAATTTGTCTGGCTACCGTGGCTGCTCATTCCAGCGCGGCTGCTGCGCTGGCCGGCCTTGGCAGCAACAGCGTTTCCCTGGCTGTTGGCGGCCGCCACGGCGCAGGCGGGTGGTGGCTTTTGGCGGCGGCTCGGCTGGTGGCTGTGGCAATCTTTGTTTATTGGCGGCGGCCTTTTTCTCCTCATCAACCTCATCCCCAGTCTGGGTATTCTTATCCTCATCCTGCCCCTCTTCCCCGTTGTCTTTGCCATTCTCGCCATCGCCAACGCCGCCATTGACAAGCCGTGGGCTTACGCCATCGGCGGCTCCCTCTTTTTTGGCTGGATGCTCCTAGCCTACTTCCCACTTACGGGCTAGAATTTACTCCATGCTATTTGTTGATAACCAAAACGTGACCGACCCGCGCCGCAATTTGGCGCTTGAAGAGTTTTTGCTGCGCCATGTGCAGCTAGAAGAGCCAATTTTGCTTTTCTATATCAATGAGCCATCGGTTATTATGGGGCGCAACCAAAACAGCACCGAGGAAATTGACCCCGATTTTGTCAAGGCCAACGGCATCCATGTGGTGCGGCGGCTGTCGGGCGGCGGGGCAGTCTATCACGACTTGGGTAACCTCAACTTTAGCTTTATTACCAACGCCCAGGAAGATTTACACAATTTTGCCAAATTTACCGAGCCGGTGGTGCGGGTGCTGCGCGAATTGGGGGTACAGGCGGAGCTGCGCGGCAAAAGCGACATTTTTGCCGACAACAAGAAGATTTCAGGCAATGCCCAATACGCCAGCGGGGGGCGGATGTTTAGCCACGGCACGCTGCTGTTTGACACCAATATTGAAAACATGCTGCGGGCACTGAACCCGCGCCAGGCGCAAATTGAGTCGCGGGCGGTACAGTCGGTTCGCAGCTTTGTGACCAATATCCGTGAATTGCTGCCGGTTGACAGCGATATTTACCAACTGCGGCAAACGCTGCTGCGCGGCATTTTTGGCGGGGACACCATTCCAACGTATGAATTAAATGAGGCAGAATGGACGCAGGTGGGGCAGATTGCGGCGGAGCGGTATGAAACGTGGGCATGGAATATCGGCCGTTCGCCAAAATTTAACCGCCGCAAAGATGCTCAATTGCCGGTGGGTAAGATTGATGTACGGCTGGATGTGGCGCAGGGGATTATTCAGGGTGTAAAAATTTATGGCACCTTTTTTAGCCAGCGCGATATTTTTGAACTGGAAAAACGGCTGATGGGAGTGCGGTATGAACGGGAGGCGTTAACGGCCGTTCTTGACACCATTGACCTCACCACCTACTTTGGCAATCTGGACAAACAAACCTTTTTGGAGCTTTTATACTAATGCTACCTTCCCGTCTACAGGAAATTGTTGACGACTTTGGCTACTGCGTCGGCGAAGAAAAACTGGAATATCTGCTGGATTTGGCAGAACAACTGCCGCCCCTGCCCACGTGGCTGGAAGGCAAACGGGACGATATGGAGCAGGTACATGAGTGCATGTCGCCTGTTTTTATTTTTGCTGAAAAACAGCCAAACAACACCTTCTCCTTCTATTTTGACATTCCGCCGGAAGCCCCAACGGTGCGTGG
>JAGQGA010000789.1 GCA_020432595.1 Anaerolineales bacterium
CACCAGAGGGGGCTGCTGGCGCCGCCACCTGCCAGCACAATGCGCTGGGGCGCAGCCCCTAATTCTGCCAGCACCGCAAAGGCATCAAAACAGGCCAGGGCGACCCCTTCCAACACTGCCCGTACCAGCTCGGCGCGAGCGTGCTGTGCTGCCAACCCCAAAAACATCCCCCGTGCCTGCGGGTTCATGTGCGGCGTGCGCTCTCCGACCAAATAGGGCAGATAGAGCAACCCGTTGGCTCCAGGCGGGGCGGTGGCTGCCCAGGCGGTCATTTTCGCGTAGGCATTAGGATCATCCAAACCAAACACGTTATCACGCAACCAGCGTAAATTGAGACCGGCGGCCAAAATCGCCCCCATTTGGTACCAGCCGGCTTGCCCTGTGGCGGGGGGCAGGGCGGCACAAAAGGTGTGGATACGGCCGGCCGTATCCACCGTCATCGTTTCGCTGGGCAGTACAAGCTGGCCGCCGGTGCTGAGGGTTAGCAGTAGGTCACGGTTGCTGACGACCCCGGCTCCCAACAGCCCGCAGGCGGTGTCGGCACCGCCCACCACCACAGGAATGCCGGGCGGCAGACCGAGTTCGGCGGCGGGGATGGGAAGAAGGGGGGCAGAAACGGCCGTTCCTTCCCGCACCGTTGGCAATTGTTCCAGCCGCAGCCCTACTACATCCAGCAACTCTGGCGACCAGCGGCGGTGCGTCGTGTCAAACAGCAAGGTGGCCGAAGCGTCGCTGGGGTCGGTGTGGTATTGCCCCGTCAGCCGCCAGCCCAAATAATCTTTGGGCAACAGTACGGTGCCGATTTGTGGCCATAGGTCGGGGCGGTTTTGCCGCAGCCAGCGCAGTGTGGCCGCCTGGAAACCGGTTGCCACCGGACTGCCGCTAATGTCAATAAGCTGCGTGGCACCCACGGCGGAGGTAATTTCGGCCACCTGTGCCTGGCTGCGCTGGTCAGGCCAGATGACGGCTGGCGCGAGCAGGCTGCCCGTTTTGTCCAGCAGAACCGTGCCGTGCATCTGTCCGGAAAGCCCGATGGCGGCAATGGGTGGGTGAGGGGAAGCTTGGGTAAGGGCGGCGCGAACAGCGTAGCAAACGGCTGTCCACCATTCGGCCGGGTTTTGTTCGGTTTGGTTGGGTTGGGGATGGTGCAGGGGGTATTCAGCACTGGCTTGGGCGAGTAAACGGCCGTTTGTGTTTGTTAGCAGCACTTTGACAGAGGAGGTACCGAGGTCAATGGCGAGAAGGGGTTTCATATTTTGGTTGGTTCTTTTATATGGGGGAGAAAACGGCCGTTTTGCTCCCAATCACTTGTAGCCAATTGGCTCTCCTGTTGGTCTGCCACAAGAACTATTTAATGCTTTGTAGGCTTTATCTAGCTATCGAGACAGCTAAACAGGCCACCATTGGCAACCGTATCCCCGCCTTTCAGCTTTGATGAGCTAACCTTGATAGAGTAGGCACTGTGGCTGCGGATCGTGTTGAGACTGCCGATGAGGTGCGAGCGTTCAACTAGAATCGTTTGCTGATTAGTGTTACCAAGATTATATAGCCCATAATTGCTTGTGGCGACCGTAGCGATCATGTTGCTCATCTCAGGTGCTGTCGTATTGGGATGTAGGGCAGGGTTGCGACCATTTGCTCAATTGCCGATTGCACTTGATAATTGATGCTTGTAGGTGCGTTGGTGTTGTATTTTTCACACACTAATCATCCCTCAGTATATCTTTTTTCTGACCCTGCTACGGAGAACGAAAGATTAAGGAAGTTATTTATGAAATTTATAGACCTCACTATTCCCCTTGGTATTGGCACTCCCCCATGGCCGACATATGAACCATTGCAAGTGAAATATTTTAAGCGGCTGGCACCCAATGGCGCGAATGGGCAGGTTGTGACCCATTCTAACCATGTTGGCACACACCTGGACGGTGAAATCCACTTTTATACGCCGGGCAAAGATATTGCCTCGCTGGATTTTGACTTTTTGTGCGGCGAAGCGGCCATTGTAGATTTGAGCGATTGCTGCGGTGATTATGATGTGTATACGCCAGAAATGATTGAAGAGCGGGTGAAGGTGCGTGAAGGGGACATTTTGATTATCCACACGGGCTACCACCACTTTGGCTGGGATCAGCCCTATGGCAATGAGGTGCGCTATATGGTAATGCACCCTGGTCCCGATGCCCGTTTTGCCCAATGGTGTGAGGAGAAAAAGCTTAAATGGATTGGGGTGGACTGCGGCAGTGCTGACCACCCAATGAATACCAAAAT
>JAGQGA010000078.1:0-6524 GCA_020432595.1 Anaerolineales bacterium
AACGGATTGCTCTCCAGACTCGCGCTGTCCGTCATTGGACGTCAGAACGGCCGTTGATTCCTAAGAGGGATTGAAACACAAGATCGCTCAAGGGCACCCCTGGCCGATCTTCGTCAGAACGGCCGTTGATTCCTAAGAGGGATTGAAACCGATTACTCATCACATCTACGTGCACTGTGGTGAACCCAGTCAGAACGGCCGTTGATTCCTAAGAGGGATTGAAACTCCTACTTCTTTTAAGATCTTTGACGCGCTGGCCAGATGGTCAGAACGGCCGTTGATTCCTAAGAGGGATTGAAACACATTGTGGGGTGGCCGTCGGCGGCGGAACGGGCGTGTCAGAACGGCCGTTGATTCCTAAGAGGGATTGAAACAATTAAGTGAAGTCTAGCCATGCAATGGCTAGACTGAGTCAGAACGGCCGTTGATTCCTAAGAGGGATTGAAACTAGTCTCCACCCACAAATACCTTCACCAGCCAAAGGAAGTCAGAACGGCCGTTGATTCCTAAGAGGGATTGAAACCAACAGTCGGAACCGCAACAATTCCGTGGTCTTTCTGTCAGAACGGCCGTTGATTCCTAAGAGGGATTGAAACAAAACCATTCCGACACCCTTTTTACACTACCAAATCGTCAGAACGGCCGTTGATTCCTAAGAGGGATTGAAACAATTTTCAACCCTTCAGTGACTAAGTCAGCATTGAGTCAGAACGGCCGTTGATTCCTAAGAGGGATTGAAACATTGAGGTTTGCGATCAGGGCGTACCTGAAAGCCTAAACGTCAGAACGGCCGTTGATTCCTAAGAGGGATTGAAACAATCTGTTACCGGATGGGTGATCGTGCCTGATACTACGTCAGAACGGCCGTTGATTCCTAAGAGGGATTGAAACGGGTACTCTCCGTTTTCCCCACCGTAGTAACCAAAGGCGTCAGAACGGCCGTTGATTCCTAAGAGGGATTGAAACTTCAATAACTCACCAACGTAAGGCCGAACCATAAAAGCGTCAGAACGGCCGTTGATTCCTAAGAGGGATTGAAACAAACACTTGCTGGGGTGTCATGTTTGCCTCCAATGAGTCAGAACGGCCGTTGATTCCTAAGAGGGATTGAAACACGACCGGTTTGCCTGAGGTAGTGCACCTTGAGCTAGGTCAGAACGGCCGTTGATTCCTAAGAGGGATTGAAACAATCGCATTGCCATTTTGCAATGTGACCAAATTACATGAGTCAGAACGGCCGTTGATTCCTAAGAGGAGGGTTTTAGTAAACATAAAGTAGGTTCAATCTTGAGCGTTTGCCAAAATGCCGCACGCCAAAAGGCAAGAGGACTGAAATTAGTCTTGTCGTAGCCGCTTTGACACCCCCATATGTGGGCAAACCAGCCCAATATGATGGTTTTCATGAATATAATGAACGCTTAATATTAAGCGTTTGCCTAAACCCTTAGGAAAATCAGGGGGTGGAAACTGAAACTGACTATGGCTCCCCCCCTCACCCGAACAGCCCCACCAAACTAAACGGTTAAAATAAACTTGTTATTTGCTGATAGCTCGTTGCTTCTGTTCCTGCACACGCAACAAGGCGCGTAAATTGAGGAGCAGGTAAATCAGGGAGTTTTGGTTGGTAATAGATTGCTGGTTACGCACTTTCGGCCGTTCGATGCCTAAAGCCAAAGCCTGAGAAAAAATGCGTTCGGCTGCAGTGCGTTGCTTATAGAGTACCTTATATTCCCAACTGTGGCGGTCAAGCTGGTAACGTAGCCGCGTCCCCTTATTTGTAGGTAAAGTCACCTGGCACCCTCCGGTCGCCCATTTCTCATGACCTATCGGGCATGGCTCAACTGGGAGAGCCGACAATCGTACAGGGCAAATATGGCGGGCGCATTCGTGGGGAACGGAAGTAGCCTGCTTCATGAAAGTGCTCTTGACCGGCATCGCTAATTGGGCTGCACACAAGGGCAAGCCTTGCTCATCAAACTGATAAAGCCGGCCTTTGGTACGGTCAACATAGGGAATGGCGGCAAAACCACCGGCTCGGTCAAAATAATCATACACATACCAGGCATCATAGGCAGCATCGGCCGTGCCAAAGGGAGGCGCAAAGCCTAAACGCGCTTCTACTTGCTGCATTAAGGGAGCAAAATAGCTGACATCACTTTTGTCAAATGTGGCCGTCATCTCTGCCAAGACAAACTCACCCCAACCCGCCACTTTGGTGACAACCACCCCTGAGGCATAGCCCCAATAATATTCGCCCTTACCGACCCCTTTGCCAGCCACCGGCGTGCCTTCCTTGGTCGGGGTTGCTTCTGGTGGCAAATTGCGGCGGCGTTTACACCCCAGCTTACAATCATTGTCACCGGCTGGCTGGTTGGTTTTGTCCAAGCGGCCTTCTTTTATATAAGCTTTAGGATTGTTTTCCTTAACCCAGGCCAGGATATGCTTGGTATCTATAGCAACGGCGTGACCAAACCCACTCTCTACTGGCAATAATAGACGCAGTTGTGCCACCGTATCGGTGAGGAGGAATTGGAGGAGCGCGTTGGGTAAGGTGCGGAGAACATGGCTAAAATGGGCGGCTGAAGGTAAGCTGGCAGCAACATCCACCCCACATGGCATCTCCTGACACAGTTGTAACTCAAAACCCAGCACCCAGGTCAAGGCTGGATGTGCTATTAGAAATTGGCGCAGCTGTCCCATCCCCTGTATTTGTTGATCCCCTTTGACAAGCAAAGCAGCCATGTAGGGTAGTGGGTTCTCTGGGTATGGCCCTGGTTGCGCGGCTTGTGGCCGCCAAGGCAGGTTTTCCCAGTCGAGTTGTCCCAGCATTTGGATGTATTTCAGCGACAGCGGGCATTGTTGCACCATCGGCGGCAGTTGGTGCAACGGCCAATATTTGATTTCGGCCAATCCCGGTGGATAGATAACCCTTGGCAGCGGCGGTACTGCCGTTGACTTGGAACCAAGTCGTTGAAAAAGTTTGGGTACAGATATAATGAACATGAGAGTCTCCTTCTATACGGTAAAACTGTTCGGGTAAAAGCAGTTTAATCGAGAAGGGACTCTCATTAACAGCCAAAGGGCAACAAGCGGGTCAAATGAGCTCTCATGGTTTGCTTTGTCGGGTCAAAAAGCTGATAATGTGACCGAACGCTAACAAATAATAATGGTGAGCGTTTGTAAAATAATTGTGAGGGTTTGTTCTTTGCCAATCCAGAAAAAACGGTAACAAATAAATAATTGTCAGCGTTTGCTGGGTAATGTTGAGCGTTTGACTGTTAATATTGAGCGTTTAACGCTCACAATTTTATGTTTACTAAAACCCTCCTAAGAGGGATTGAAACGTTTCTCTCGCTTCTTAGTCTTTGGCCACTTTCGCCAGTCAGAACGGCCGTTGATTCCTAAGAGGGATTGAAACGAGACCCATTAGAAACAAAGCATGGCGCAGTGTAACAAAGTCAGAACGGCCGTTGATTCCTAAGAGGGATTGAAACTAGTACCTACTGTTTTGGCCATATACCTAAATACACAGTCAGAACGGCCGTTGATTCCTAAGAGGGATTGAAACGAGCCTGCGGCTCGTTTCAATCCCTCTTTTTTATTATAAGCTGGCGGATCGAGGAGGGAGTGTTTGAATATCTCAATTTGTTCTGACATTTTGGCATCATAAGCAAAACAACGGCCGTTTTTGACCAACCAAAATTCACCTTGCAACCATCACAAATCTATTGCAGCGTGAAACAGTGGATATGAAACACAAAGCAATTATTTTCGATCTGGGTGGGGTGTTGGTGGTCTATCAGCACCAAGCCGTGGTGGAGGCCATTGCCCGGCTTTGCCGGGGGAATGTGGAAGCGGTGCGCGGGGTGCTGAGCCGGTATGGGGATGTGCTGGGGACGGGGGCGCAAAACGGCCGTTTTCTCTACCAAGTCCTACAACAAGAAGCGGGGCTGGTGAGCAGCTATGAGGCGTTGGAAACGGCCGTTTGTACCTACCCCCGGCGGGATGAACGGGCATTGGCGTTGGTGCGGGAGTTGGCAAAACGGCCGTTTCTTGCCCTCGCCATCATCAGCAACACCGTGGAGCAACATGCCGCCTGGCAGCGTCGCCATGTGCCCGAACTCAGCCACTGTCACCCGGTCATTTTTAGCAACGAAGTGGGCCTGCTCAAACCCGACCCCGCCATCTACCAGCTTGCCCTCGCCCAGCTTGGGCTGCCCCCGCAGCAAACCCTCTTTATTGACGACAACCTCCCCAACGTCACCGCCGCCCAGCAGCTTCACATGGCCGCCCACCA
Source organism: Anaerolineales bacterium (assembly GCA_020432595.1). Next base: position 4,298 of record JAGQGA010000078.1, read on the forward strand.
CCACCAGGGGTGGGATGAGACGGAGCAGGTGATTGAGGAGTGGTTGGGGAGGATGACCGACGACGGACGACCAACGACGGACAAACTATAACCTGGGCAAGCCAGAACCAAAAAAGCATTGAACCGCAGAGAATGCAGAGTTCGCAGAGAAGGCAAAGAAAAAGAGACCTTTTCTTCCTTTGCGCTCTTTGCGCCCTCTGCGGTTCACATTCTTGTTCACGACACAAGAATGTGGCTGATAAACGCCTAAGAAGGTTTCATAAAAGCAACAACGCCACTGCCAACCAGCATCACCAGGGCCACCGGTGCCCAAATAGCCCGTTCACCTGCGCTGGGGGTAATCAGGTTGAGAATCAGGCTCACGGCGGAAAACACAACCACCACCCACAGCAGCCAACGGGCTGCCCGCCACCCTGACAGCGAAATCAGGCCTGCTTGACCCAGGACAACCAACATGAAGCCCAGCAAAAGCAACGCCTGAATAACGGCCGTTACGCGCAACGGTGGCGGAAACTGCCCTGGGTAAGCCCCACCCATGGCAAATTTACCCCAGGGTGCGCCAAGAGCCAAAGCGATCTGGAAAGCAACAACCACTACAGTGGCGATTGTGTACAAAATTGCGGCTATTCGTCTCACTGCCATTTTTCTCCTCTCCAATCAAGCCATCCGCGTTCATTCGCGTTTGTCCGTGTCCTATTTTGGTTCACTACGAAACGGCCGTTTCCAAACGATGAGGCATCAGTTGGTATCCCATAGCCCGCATAATGGCGTTGATGCTGTCAAGGCGCGGATTGCCCTTTGTCGAAAGGGCTTTTTGCACCCCTTGACGGGTCATCCCAATTTCGTTGGCAACCGTTGTAACCCCTTTCACGCGGGCAATAATTCGGAGAGCAGCCAAGAGCGTTGCGGAGTCCCCATCTTGGGCATAGTCAGCAAAGGCTTCGGTCATAAACGCATCTATTTCTTCAGGATGCTGGCTAAAATATTCAACGGAAAGGTCGGTTAAAGTGCGGTAATTAGTCACGGGTTTTATACTCCTGCCAATAGGCTTGAGCCTGTTGAATGTCGCGGCTTTGGCTATCCTTATCACCTCCACTCAACAGAACAACAATAGTGTCATTATCCTCACCAAAATAGACACGGTAGCCTGAACCAAAAAAGAAACGAAGCTCGTTAACCCCTGCCCCAACAGCTTTGAAGTCACCGTAATGGCCTTGCTCAACTTGGAGTAAACGTTTCAGAATGCGACGACGAGTAGTTGCATCACGAAGACTGTTGAGCCAACGGCTAAAAGGCTCATGGCCACCACGGTCGCGGTAGATGATCACTGTTTTAGGGTTGTTTGAATCGACCATAGACTCGTCTTTGTTGATATTAACAGTATATCAGCGCAAACTATAGTTTGCAATAGGCAAACAAGCGTAAGGAGATTTAGCAAAACGCCCTACTCCCCACGCCCCACGCCCCACAACACCCTACGCCCGCCGCGCCTGCCAGCGATCCACCTGCCACATCAGCGTGCCGAGGAACAGATAGGCCAGCATCAACACCCCTGACCACTTGGCAACGCCGCCGTACCCTAGCGCGTTCACATCCATAAAAAAGTAGGGGTAGGAGCCAACCAGCGGGCCGCGAATGAGCCAGTAGCCCAGGTAGGCCAGGGGGTAAATGAGCCAGAGGAAGGGATAACGGCCGTTTATCTGCCCCTTCTCCACATGCCGCAGCCAAAAGACAACCCCCAAAATGGGTGCCAGCGAGTGGCCGCAAATTTCCGGTATCCAGTCCAACACCGTCACCAGCCCTTGTGGGCCGCCCAGCAAAAACCAAAACCCCAGCCCGACAAAGGCAATATAAAGACAGCACGCCGTCTGCACGCCGGGCGATTTAAACCAGTCATACAGCCGGCCGCGCCCCCGCAGCAACGCCCCACTCATCACCACCATCAACGAGTTGGTGGAAATGGTGAAGTAGCTAAACAAAACGGCCGTTTCCCGCCCCCACTCCCCCACCGGAGCCGCCGCCAGCCGCTTGGCATACCAAATCAAAACGGCCGTTAACGACACCCCCAGCATCACCCACAAAAATGCTCGACGTTCCTTTTCCTTGTCCATCCCATCCTCCTTAGGCATCAAAGATTATCGGAAATAAGAATTTCTCACGCAAAGGCGCAAAGACGCAAAGAAAAAATGCTTGGCGACTTTGCGCCTTTGCGTGACATAAAGTGAAT
>JAGQGA010000078.1:6539-13712 GCA_020432595.1 Anaerolineales bacterium
TAATGTCTATAACGGGGAGTAGGCAGAAGTGTGTGGAGAGATACACCCCACTCCTCACGACTTCTTCCCAAAAATCCTCCCCAATCGCGCCGCCCCCACCTCCATCTGCGCCGCCGTTGCCAGCGTAAAGCTCAGGCGCAGCGTGTGGTCGCCGCCGCCGTTGGGGTAAAAGGCCGCGCCCGGCATATAGGCCACCTTTTGCGCCAGCGCCTCTTCCAGCAGGGCGGTGGCGTTTAGATGGGGCGGCAGTTCACACCAGACAAACATCCCCCCCGCCGGCCGACCATACCGCGCCCCGGCCGGAAAATGGGCATCCATCGCCGCCAGCAGCCAATCCCGCTGCTGCCGGTAATAGGCGCAAAGCTGGCTAATTTGCCGCTCCAGAAAATCGTCCTCCAGCAATTCATAGACCAACTGCTGGAGATAGGTGGGGGATTGCAAATCGGCCGTTTGTTTGCCAATCACCAGCTTCTCCCACGCCCAGTCGGGAGCCACCAGCCACGCCAGCCGCAGCCCCGGAGCCAGCGTTTTGGAGAAGGTGCTGGCGTAAATCACCCGTTCGGGAGCCAGTTCCAGCAAATTGGGCTTGGGGTCGCCGTCAAAGCGGAGCGCCCCGTAGGGGTCGTCTTCCAGCACCACCACGTCATACTGCCGCGCCAAATCCACCACCGCCTGCCGCCGCGCCAGGCTCATATCCACCCCCGTCGGGTTCATGAAGTTGGGGATGGCGTAGATGAGCTTCGCCCCCTGCGCCAACGCCTGTTCTAATGCCTGCGGAACCATCCCCTCGTCGTCACACGCCACCCCCAGCAGTTGCGCCCCGTACACCTGGAAGGTGCTAATGGCGCCGGAGTAGGTAGGTTCGGCCACGGCTACTTTGTCGCCGGGCATGATGAAGAGTTTGGCGGTGAGATCTAACGCTTGCTGGGAGCCGGAAATGATGAGGGTGCGCTCGCCGCTGGCGGCGGGGATGCGCTCGGCAATGCGGTCGCGCAACGGCCGTTTACCCTCCGAATTCCCATATTGCAGCGCCTCCACATCCTGCAATTGGTGGGCAAGCTGCCCCAGCGGCCGCAGCGGAAACAGCCCCGGCACCGGCTGCCCGGCAATAAAGGGGATGATGTCGGGCTGGTCGCCCCGCCGCAAAATATCACGAATTGCCAGCGGCGACATGCGCCGGGCGCGGTCGGAGAAGTGTCGTTCCAGGTTCATCTGATCAAAAGGATCACGCAAAGGCGCAAAGACGCAAAGATAAAGCGTTTTGCTTTGCGCCTTTGCGCCTTTGCGTGAAATTCTCTCCCAAGTTAATCCTGCACCCTGCCTATCCTCCTAATGCCTCCCCCACCCGATCATACACCGCCAACAGCGCCCCCTTCTTCACCTCGCCTGCCGGGGTGTCGGGGAAGACGAGGGGGAAGGTGGTGAGGATGTGGGCGAAGTCGTCGCGGGAAAGGCCGTAGAGATGGGCAATGAGGGCATCGAGTTCGTCGCGTAATTGTTGCCGGCCGACGGGGTCGGTGGTGGGGCGGAGGGTGTGGGGCGTGGGGTGTAGGGTGTGGGGGGAAGGTGAGCCGGGGGGCAGGGGGGCTTGCCACGGGGTGGGCATGACGGCTTCCCACAGGTCGGCAAAGGCGGGGGTGGTGCAGGTGAGGGCGGCGGCGCGGCTAACAATGGGGTCGAAGTAGGGGGAAACGGCCGTTAATCGCGGCATGGGCAATTGGGTCATAATACCCAACGTTACGTGAAAATTGACTTTGAACCTTGCAACCCAATCAACAACGAAGCTGTTTATGAGTGCCGTAAGACACAAAGTAATTGGTAATTCAGGTGTCACACCAACCCACAAAGTATGCCCCGCAAACGTATAAGGCGGCAAAATTGTGGCAATACAAGTCCGTTCGTTGACCGCGCCGGAAACTTCTCGAAAAGCAAAACGATATGTTTTAAACCAATCATTTGCCCTTGTCCGTGCCAACTTGTTTTCTCCATCTTGTTGCCGAATCCAAAAACGCGGCTGGGCAAAGAATGGATTAAACTGCTGTATCATTTTGCCCTCATAAAGCACAAAACCACTGCCGCTTTGATTGAACAAATCCCGATTTCCAGCCATATCAAATTCGCGCGAAAACTGAGGATTCCAAACATCTTCGATATCCTCACCCAAGAGTGGAAACTTTTTGTAAAGTCTTTCGGCTAACGAATAATCTTGTTGAGTCTGGAACTCCATCACCTCCAAATTTTCGGGGCTAAATTTCGGCAATGATTCTTTACGCATGTAGAGCAAATTGTTTCTATCATTCAAAAATGCGGGTAAATCATTTGGAGCAATTGCTTCACGGGGGTTTATACGAAAAGTAGACCAAAATCCGTCTGAGTACGTACCCTTTACAGCCCCTAACAAAGAAAACTTAAAAGCATGATGGACAGCGTTAAAAAACCATCTTTCATTGCTAAAGTTAAACAAATAGTCAATGCAACCTTCGTTTAAGAGCATTTCTCTCAATTGTTTTGTGCCAGCGTCTGCATAAATTCCCGATGGAACGACGTAACCCAGCCGCCCCGTCTCGGTCAGCAGAGTATAGGCACGCTCGGTAAACAGCTTGTGGGTGGCGGTGTCGCCGCGTCCTTGCCGCGTGTAGTCGGGGCTGGCCTGAAAATAGCTGGCCGTGGCCGCAATCCGCGTCTGCTGCTCCTCCCAGCCCGCCTCAATACGCGGGTCAAGGGCGTTTAGCTGCTTGATGCGGGCTTCGGCCCGGCTGCGCGTCAGCTTGCTTTCAATGTCGGCATCAAACTGGGCATAATATTCGCGCAAATCCGGCTTCACAATCTCCCACGGCGGGTTGCCCACCACTATCGTAAACCCGGCCGCCGCCCCCAGCGACCGCCCCGCCTCGTCCACAAACAGCTCCGGGAACCCCACCGCCCAATGAAACGGCCGTATTTGCTCCTCCCAATCTGCCACCGTTGCGGCAAAATGCACCGCCAGCGGCTCGTTAAGCTGCCCGTTTAGCCGCTCCGTCAACGCCGCCACCTGCGCCAGCAGCGCATCGTGGCCGTTTGGCTGTGCCACCAACTGCTGCCGCAGCCGCCGCAGTTCGGCCAGTTCCGCCGCCATCTCGTCATAACGGGGGTCGGCCGGCCCCGCCCCAATCAGCCCATTGCCCACCTTCACATTCTGGTTCAAAATCAGCGGCAGCCGCTGCTCCCGCCCCCGCTGGTCAGCCATCGCCCGCATAATCAAATTAACCGTGGCAATCTCCGCCGCCTGCGGGTCCAAATCCAGCCCATAGATATGCCGCTCCAAAATCAAACGCGGGTAATCTGCCAGCCGCTGCAACGCCCCCTTGTACGAGGCAAGCTGAATCTCTAGCTCAAACGGGGTGGTAATCCCCGCCGCCACCAGTTCCTCCAGCCGCGCCTGCCGCTCCCGCTCCAGCCGCCGCATCTCCCGCCGGTAAAAGTCGGCCAGCACCTCATAGGCATAGATCAAAAAGGAGCCACTGCCGCAGGCGGGGTCAATCAGGCGCAAATCGGCCACTGCTTCCCACGTCTTGGGCTGGGCATCGGGCAGGGGTTCGCCGGAAGAACGGCCGTTCTGCGTCCCATACAAATACCGCCCCAAACTGTTGTCCACCATATAGCGCACAATCACCTGCGGCGTGTAGTAGCTCCCCTGCTTCTTGCGCGTCTCCAAATTGTCGCGGGTCTCAATGCCGTCGCCGTCCAACGCCAGCGCCTTGCCCAAATATTGCTCATAGGTGTTGCCCATGATGTCGGGGGTCATGGCGCGGAAGCGGGCTTCATACAGCTTTTCAATCAGCCCTTGCAGCACCCCGTCGCTCAGGCTGGCCTCGTCGGCCACGTCTAGGGCAAACAGCGCCGAATTGTGCAGCCGGTCAAAGTTGCGGTAAAGGTGGCGCAACTGCTCGTTAAAGGCCAGGGCGTAGGGGTTGGTGCGGCTCAGTTCCAGCAAATTCCACAGCGTCCCCGCCGGGGCAATGAGGTGGTCTTCGGCATAGCGCACCACCACCAGCCGATCCAGCAGCCGCTGCACCACCCCCCGCAGCCGGGGCAGGTTGACGTGGCCCGCTTCGTCAAAAGCCCACCAATTTTTTAACGGCCGTTGCACAATATCCTGCGCCAGTTTCAGCCGCCACTCATTGATAAAGTTCAGATAATCATTGTCCACATCCGCCCGCGCCCGCTGGTTACTCAGCCGCTCCAGGCTCCCATTTTGAATGTTGTGCCACGCCAACTGCCACACATATTCAAAATCCGCCTCCAAATAGCCATCGGGATTTTCAATGGAAAAAACCAGCCAGTCGCGCCGAGCGTTAAAGAGGCGAAACCGCTCAAAGTTGGTCAAAATAGCCCAACTGCCATTGTTGGCAAAAGCGTAGTTAATCGCCTGCTGCTCCTCCTTGGTGCGGTCGGTTGCCATGCCCGGCAGCATCATCTGCCCCGGTGTCAGCACCCCCGAAAGCGTGGTGCGCGACAGCTCGCCAATCACGCCAAACCGTTTGGCCTCCACGTAAATGTATTCGTTGGCAGCATATTCAGCGCGGATGTCAGGTCGGCCGACGGTCGTATGCACCTCCTGCCGAAATTCGCTCCCCCGCGTCGGCCACCCCAGTGCCTCAAACAGCGGCGTGACGAATTTGTTAATCACATCCGTCTCGCTCATCCGCGCAAAATACCCCTTCTCCTCGCGGCGCAGGCGACGGTATTCGCTAATCAGGCCTTGTATCGTTTGTCGGGCGTGTTCTTTCTGTATCTGCACAGGCAATCCTTCGTTCGTTCCGGTTTTGGCCGCCATTATACCCGTTCTCACCAAGCTGGCAGCATTGGGGCGTTGGCAGGCAACCTCGCTTAAACCTGCGTCACTTTGGCCGTATAAACAAAAAGGCCAGTCAAGGTGACTGGCCTTTTTGTTGTCCCAATGTTTCGTTGGGTAAAAATTACCCGCTGAGGGCTTCCATCCCCACCCCTGTAACCAAGCCAATGGCACCCAAGATGCTGGCAATGAGCAGGCTGACGACAAAAACGGCGATGAAGGCAACAACGGCCGTTAATGCCGCCTTGGTGTTATCCAAATCAAGCCCCTGGCGAATGGCAATAAACGTGCAAACCAGCGTCCAGATCCAGCCGATAAACGACCCGCAAATAGGAATGGCTGCCAAAATCCCGGGAGCCTGGGCAAACCCCAAAACACGCAGCATCTGCCCCAAGTCAGCCTTGCCGCCAAAAAGGGTTGTGCCCACAAAATAGGTCACAATAGACCAGATAAACCAGCCAACAAAAGCACTAATCAAGGTGCTGATAAAGGTGCCAATAAAGCTACCACCCAACATGGCACTAAAACCACCACCCACAACCCCGCCCACAATTGCCACAATGGCTACTACAAGTGCCGCTTGTGAAGTGGCACTCTCATCCGCTTCAATTGCCTCATAGGTATTGACATCCAGCTTCAGAACACCAAGAACTCGTTCGATTAACATATAGTCCTCCAACATGATTTGAACATCGCCACAGATGGCTTAACATTGATAAAAACCCATTACCAGAAAGAAGGTTACACAATTGCCGAATTTCTCGCAAATCATAAGGGGGCGGCAAAGGTGCGCGAAGTGATTAGACATGATCGGAATTAACTTTATGTCACGCAAAGGCGCAAAGACGCAAAGGAAAAATGCTTGGCGACTTTGCGACTTTGTGTGAGAAATTCTTATTTCCGATAATCTCTATTGTGGATAAAGTCTTTTGTCACCCCCGCGATAGTGGATTAACAAATTAAGGCTCTTTGGGAATTCAGGGGGTTGACTTACTTTTTAGGTGGTGCGTGGTACGTGGTGCGTGGCAATTAACTCTTTTGACGCACTACGCACCACGTACCAAATTTGTCAACCCCGCGAGATCCGAAAGAACCCAAATTAATCAGGCAAATGTCATTCCGAGCGAAGTCTTCGGAGCGAGGAATCTTTCACCTCAAAGAAGCGGAAAGATTCCTCGTTTATCTGCTAAATTCGCCGCTTGCAGGTAAAATAGCTGGCGTAGACAATCATTAATTACAAGGAATGTCATACCCGCGCAGGCGGGTATCCATCTTTGACCCAAGCATGGATTCCCGCTTTCGCGGGAATGACACTGCATCATTACCAAAATTTTTCGGCAAGGGAAGATAATATGCCTAAGAGACCCGACAACTATTACCGACCAGATAATTTGAGTGAAGCATGGCGGCTGTTGCAGCAGCCTGAAACGGTGCCCCTGGGTGGTGGCAGCAAGCTGCTGGCAGGTGACATAACCAGCGCAGTGGTGGATTTACAGGGGCTGGGGCTGGGGCAAATTCGGCAGACAGATGGCAGCTTGCGCGTGGGTGCCATGACGCGGCTGGGTGAGTTGGCTGACTATGTGGCCGAGTATGAAACGGAGCTGGCTTTTGCGCCGCTGCTGCAAAAAGCAATCCAGCAGGCCGGCCCCAATACTTACCGCCATGCGGCAACCTTGGGCGGCAGCGTGGCGGCACGGCCGGCCGACAGTGAGCTATTGGCGGCGCTGCTGGTGCTGGAAACATCGGTGACGCTGTTCACAGGTGAGGCTGCATCTATGTCGCTGGCCGAGTATGTGGCGGGGGAAGAACGGCCGTTTGCCCTCATCACCCACCTCGACATCCCCACCGTACCCGGCAAGGGCAGCAGTGCCCGCGTGGCCCGCACGCCAGCCGACTACCCCATTGTGTCGGTCACAGGTTGGCAAGCAGCCAATGGTTTGGTGCGGTTGGCGGCGACGGGGATTGATAAACGGCCGTTGCGCCTTCACGCCGCCGAGGCAGCCCTGGCCGGTGGCCTCACCCCCACCACCATCGAAGCGGCTGCCGAAGCTGCCCATGCCAGCAGCAACCACCCCGGCGACTTTCGCGGCGATGCCGCCTATCGCGCCGACATGGCCGCCGTCCTCACCCGCCGCGTTCTAAACCACTTGCGGTAAAACCGAGATTAGGGATTAGAGATTAGAGATTAACGAAGGTTCACAATCTCTAATCTCCAATCTCTTAATCCCCTAAAACCCAAATTTGCATCCTGACCCTGACCCAGTTACGATCTGGCTAACCAAGCTGGCTGGGTGATCGCGGCGGCTGAATGGAGACATTTGGCCGCTGAGGAAAGTCCG
>JAGQGA010000790.1 GCA_020432595.1 Anaerolineales bacterium
TCGTTCGCTCCACTCTCTACCTGCCCGTCCAAGTTCCTGGTGCCTGATTCGCTACCGCCGTCTGCCACGCCGCACAGGGAGATGGCGAAGTCAGCGGCACAGGGATTGAATCCCCCATGACCGCCACGCTTCGCTTTCAGCTTCACAAAGGGTGGACTATTCAAGAACCGCAGTTCACGACCCCCAGTCCGCTAACCAAAACCGACAGCCACGGCTACTTTTGCACCACCGCCCACGGCCCCGATTTGTTTGTCAATTCGCAAAACGCCGTGCGCTACATGATTGATTGGCTGGAAGCCAACCACGGGCTGTCGCGCAGCCAGGCGTACTGCCTGTGCAGTGCCGCCGCCGACCTAAAGATTAGCGAGATTGTGGACGCGCCCAACTGGGTGGTGTCGTGTTACTTGCCGCTTTCTATTTTGCGGTGATGTGCAATGACGATAGACATTCGTGCGCTGCAGGAGGCGGACTTAAGCCTGCTGCTTGACCTGTATCGGCATTTGCATGAGGTGGATGACCCACCGCCCGCATGGGAGACGGTAACGGCCGTTTGGCAGACCATCCAAAACAGTAGCCATTTCCTCTACTTTGGCGGCTTTGTCGCCGAGCAGCTTGTCACGAGCTGCACCCTGGCACTCATCCCTAACCTCACTCGTGGCTGCCGGCCGTATGGGGTCATCGAAAATGTGGTGACGCATAGCACCTTTCGCGGGCGCGGCTATGGCAATGCGGTTTTGCAGCACGCTTGTCACGTTGCCTGGGGGCAAGATTGTTACAAGGTGATGCTGATGACCGGGCGTTTGAATGAGCAAACGTTTCGTTTTTATGAGGCAGCGGGTTTTGATCGCCATGCCAAGCAGGCTTTTGTTGCCAAGCCGCCTTGTTCTGATGACAATAGGTTGACATGATGACTGATTTAGCTGGGTATCGAGGGCGGATAACGGCCGTTTATCCCCATCTCGCCTTCAATAACGTTAAAACCAACGATGAAGGCATGATTAACCGGGTTATCATTGTGGATGATGCCTGGGTTTTTCGCTTTCCGCGCAATGACGATTGGGCCACGGCTGATTTGGAAAATGAGGCACGCAGCCTGAGCCTGGCACGCCGTTATCTTGATATGGCGTTGCCCGATATGACATTGCACCACGACGAGCAAGGGCTGTTTGCGGCTTATCGGTTCATTTCCGGTCGGCCGCTGCAGCGCCACCACATCTTTTCCCTCTCCACCGCCGCTCAAGACCGGCTGGCCGAGCAGCTTGCCCGCTTCTTGCGCCAGCTCCACACCATTCCTGCCGAGGAAGTTGTCAGCCACAACATCCCTCAATCCCTCACCAACCGCACCCAGGAAAAATGGGAAATGCTGTATGCAGATGTCAAAAGCGAACTATTTCCTTTGCTAATGGGTTACGCTAAAGAGTGGGTAGAGTACCACTTTGCCCCTGTGCTGGCCGACCCCGGCTGGATGGCCTATGATCCCTGTTTTATGAACGGCGATCTCGGCCCCTATCACTTGCTTTACAATCCCAAAACGCGGCTACTCAATGGCATAATTGACTTTGGTACGGCTGGGATTGGCGACCCCGCCTGCGATTTTGCCTGTATCATGAACCAGTACGGCGAATCTTTTTTGCGGCGGATGATGGTCTGCTATCCCGAAATTGAGCCAGCACTTGACCGCGCTCGTTTTCGGGCAGGCACACTGGAACTGCAATGGCTGCTCGGCGGCTTGCGTTCCGGTGACAATTCCTGGTTTGGTGTCCACCTTGGTCGGGGCATGGATCGGCTGCCTTATGGGGCAAATGCGTAGGGCAATTTTGCAAAATTGCCCTACAAAAAAAGTATGTTAAATATCCCAACGTTAGAAACAGACCGCATATTGATTCGCCGTTTTCGGCTAGAAGATGCCGAGGCGTATGAAGCCATCAACAAGGCCGTTGGCTGGAGTGATAGCAGCCGCAGCGAGGCTGAAAATCTGGCGGCGCGGCGTGAGTGGCTGGAATGGGTGGTGCGAAATTACGACGGGCTGGCAAACCTAATGCAGCCCCCCTATGGTGACCGCGCCATCGAGCTAAAGTCTACTGGCAAACTGATTGGCAGCGTAGGGCTTGTGCCTTGCTTTCACCCCTTTGACCAGCTTCCCGCGTTTGGCGGCACCGAAAACGCACCGTTTAGCGTCGAAATGGGGCTGTTTTGGATTTTGTCGCCCGATTATCAGCAGCAAGGGCTGGCAACCGAAGCGGCGCGGGCGTTGATTGACTA
>JAGQGA010000791.1 GCA_020432595.1 Anaerolineales bacterium
CATACCATTCCAGCAGTTGTTCGCGGCTGTAGCGGGTGAGAAGCTGCTGCTGTAGCTGCTGTGTCTGTCGCTGGCGCAGCCAGTCGGTGAAAAAATTGCCGTTGGGGTTGGCTGGCAGCAAATGCTGCGCCACCAGTGCCGCCGCCACATCCGCCAGTCCGTTGTCTCCAGCGGCCACGAGGGCGGCTTCGCCAACAGCGGGGGGCAACTGCGCCAATGGCTGCCAGGGGGCGGCGGGAGGGATGATTTGGTCGAGCAGTTGGGGGCGGGAGCCGCTGCTGTAAATCTCGCTGGGGGTGGCCGAGGGCTGCATTTGCTGGGGCAGGGTTTCTAGCTGGGCTACGTCGGGCAGGGGGAAGAGGGTGGGGAGGAAAACGGCCGTTAATGCCGCGCTACCCAGAAGGAAAATTGGCGTAAAGAGAAGGAAGCTGAGGAGCAGAAAAACGGCCGTTGTGGTGCCACGCTTTTTGAGTTGTGGTCGCGCCCGCCGCCGCCGAATAATTTGAATTGATCTAGACATGCAGAGAAAATTGTGCCTGTTTTCAGGTTGGTTCGCAACTTTGGCTTGAATCGTGTTGTATTGCCGCCCAAACGGGCATATTATTGAGCATTAAACAGGTGGCACATATGCGCTGTAGCGCAAAATGTGGGTCACAAAGATTTTTGGAGGCATCATTATGTCCACAATGAAGATTCCGTTAGCCACAATTGAAGAGGTGTGGGACGTAGAGCAAAGCTTTAACGATTATGAGCAATCGGGTCATTATTTTTATTTGAAGGCAACAGAGGAACTGCTGCCAAATGGTCGTGTGCGGGTGCAAGGACACGGCGAGATGATTATGCTGGGGGGATATTCATACTTAGGCCTGATTCGGCACCCAAAAATTGATGCCGCTGCACAGGCGGCGATTGCTAAATATGGCACGGGTACGTATGGTGTGCGGTTGCTGGCGGGGACGCTTGATTTACATTTACAGCTTGAGGAGCGGATTGCGGCCTTTAAGCAAACGGAAGCGGCTCTTACGATGTCCAGTGGCTATGTGACCAATTTGGCAACGATTTCGGCACTGCTGCGGCGGGGGGATACGGTGATTAGTGATAAGCTGAACCATGCTAGCATTGTGGATGGGTGCCAGTTAGCGATGGCGGAGTTTGTGCGGTTTAAGCATAATGACATGGATCATTTGGAATATCGGTTGAAACGGGCGAACAAAAACGGCCGTAAATTGGTAGTGGCTGATGCCGTTTTTAGCATGGATGGAGATCTCATTGATTTACCGGCCGTTAGTGAGCTATGCCGCAAACACGATGCCTATCTGATGATTGATGAAGCCCATTCGTTGGGTGTGGTTGGGAAAACTGGTCACGGTATTGAAGAGCACTTTGGTATGCCCCCTAATTCAGTTGACATAAAAATGGGCACTCTTAGTAAAGCAATCCCGAGTGTGGGGGGGTACATTGCTGGTGAGGCTGATTTAATCCGCTATCTCAAGCATTTAGCGCGTGGGTTTATCTTCTCGGCTGCTTTGCCACCTGCACAAGCCGCCGCTGCCATGACCGCATTCGATGTTATTGAAGAGGAGCCAGAACGTATTGCAGCCCTCCAGCGTAACTATTTGCACTTTGCCAGTCGGCTACGTGAGGCAGGTTTTGATCTGCTGCAAACAAAGACAGCCATTATGCCCGTTCTTTGCGGCGAAAGCGATGTCGCCCTGCAGCTAGCTAAATACTGCCATGACCACGGCATTTTTGTGCAAGCTATTATTGCGCCTGTGGTGCCAGCCGGTTCGGCGCGACTGCGAGCGTGTGTCTGTGCCACTCACACCATGGAAGATATTGACTACTGTGCTGATGTGATGATAAAGGGAGGCCAACTATTGGGGATTCTACCTAAATAGAGTTGGTTCACTACCAAGATCACCCAAAGTGGGGTTGTGTACCAGTGGGTGTATTTCACTTTTGGGGCAAAAGGAGGAAAATAAGGGCATCACCAACCAACGAGGGATGATGGCCGATGAAAAAAACACGAGAAGCGTTGCGGCAGGAACTGCGGCAGAAATCAGAAAGCTTGATAGAAGACATCTTGGACTGGTATGAGGCAAATGATAATCCTACGATGAGCCAGATTGAAGCTCAAGTATTGAGCATCAGGGAGAGGCTAGGTCAAGAAACGGCTGAACAACTTATCCAAGCCCAAGAAGCCGTTCACCCACCCACAGTACCCTTGTGTCCTAACTGTCAGCAAGTGATG
>JAGQGA010000792.1 GCA_020432595.1 Anaerolineales bacterium
CGTTGCCGCTGGTTTGGAAGGTAATCCGGCCGTTGTGGGTCAAGCGAAGGCGCACGGCGGGGTAGGCCAGGGCGTAGCGGGTGACAAAGTCGTCAATCAGCCGCTTTTCGCTGTTGTCGCTTTTGAGGAATTTGAGGCGGGCGGGCACGTTGTAAAAAAGATTTTCCACGGCAATGACGGTGCCTTGTGGCGCGCCCACCGCGTCGCGGCTGGTTTTTTTGCCCCCGGCCAGCGTTAGCCGCGTACCAGCCTTTTCCCCCGCTGCCCGGCTGACAATCATTACCTGGCTGACGGCGGCAATGGCGGCCAGTGCCTCGCCGCGAAAACCGAGGGTGATAATGGCTTCCAAATCACGGCTGCTGCTGAGTTTGGAGGTGGCGTGGCGCAAAAAGGCGGTTTCAATCTCGTTCTCGCTGATGCCGCCGCCGTTATCGGCCACCTGAATCAGGGTGCGGCCACCGTCGCGGATGTCCACGTTGATGGTGGTGGCTCCAGCATCGAGGCTGTTTTCCAGTAGCTCTTTGACAACGGAAAACGGCCGTTCTACCACCTCCCCCGCCGCAATCTGCGACGCTAGTTGATCCGATAAAACTTTAATTGCCATGCAACCGTTCGTCCTTCCTATCGCCGCCTAATCCCATGAGTTGCGTTCCTGATCCAGGTAATTTTGCACGTCAATATTCTGCCAAATATCTGCGCCCAAACCGTCTAACTCCAAAATGCTAGATGTCTCCCCGACCACTTCTATTTGGCGGCGCACCATTTGCGACAGGTTTTCAAGCAGTTGTAATTGTTCCGATAAATTTAGCTGCTTGGTCATTTGCAAAACATTTTCATAGTTGTACAAAGTCATTTGCCTATCCTCGGTTTGGGCTATTCAAAATGATTTGGGCAGGTGGTGTGACAAACGGCCGTTCTCACCCGCTGCAATCTGTGACGCCAGTTGATCGGACAAAACTTTAATTGCCATGCGGGTATTTTAGCACAAATGGCCCATTTTGCTTTTTCTCGTCGCCCAACGGCATTGGCATTCAGTACGATGCTTGTTACCATAGCATTGAACACTTCAAACATACTTCAGCTCAGTTCGCCCGGAGCGAAGCGTTAAGAGAACAGAGATGACCATTCAATATGAAAGCCACAAGAAAATTAGTGACAGCGAGTTTGTTGACCTTTTACAGCGTTCAACGCTGGCCGAACGTCGCCCGGCGGATGACCCCAAATGTGTTGCCGCCATGCTGCAGCACGCCAATCTCCTTTGCACAGCCTGGGACGGCAGCAAATTGGTGGGCATTGCCAGATCGGTGACGGATTTTGAGTATTGCTGCTATTTGTCTGACCTGGCGGTGGATGTTGCCTATCAGCATCAGGGGATTGGCAAAGAGTTGATTCGTTTGACGCAAAGCCAGCTTGGTGATAAGGCCAAAGTAATTCTCCTGGCAGCTCCGCAAGCCGTCAATTACTATCCCAAAGTTGGCTTTGCGGCGCATCCTTCAGCCTGGATTTTGCCAGCGAGACAGCCTCTAACATGAACGAGATAGTCCATTTGCTTCCCTTTGTTCTCAACCCCGACAACATTGCCCGCTATGAAGACGGGGTGGTGTGGATTGGCGACCGGCGGCGGTATCCGCTGGCGCAGGAATTTGTGCGCTGCACCGATGTGGAAGGCGTGGCGCAGGCGATTGAGCAGATGGTGACGCAGGGGTCGGGGCCGTGGCAGGCGGCAGCGTGTGGGCTGGCGCTGGCGGGGCGGCAGGTGGCGCGGATGGAGCCTGTGGTCGCATGGGCGCACATGGAGCAAGCGCAAAAGCGGCTGGTGGCAACGCGGCCAACCAATACGGCGTTGGCGCGGCGGTTGGAATTGGCGATGGGGGCGGTGCGGGCGGCAATTGAGGAGGAAGGGGGTGGTGGGGTGGAAACGGCCGTTCTCCAATGGCTCCACCACACCCGCGCCCAAATCTACGGCGACTACCTTACCCGCGCCCGCCATGCCACCAAGCTCATCAACGACGGCGACGGCATTTTGACCATGTGTTTTGCCGAAGCCGCCTTCATCCTGACCCTGGCGCTGGCGTACCAGGAAGGCAAACGGATTCACGTCTACGTGCCTGAAACCCGCCCCTATTTGCAGGGAGCCAAACTCACCGCTCCCAGCATTCATGAACTGGGCATCCCCGTCACCCTCATTGGCGACAACATGGGGGCGGCGCTGATGGAGCAGGGCAGAATCCAGAAATATTTCACCGCCGCCGATTTGAT
>JAGQGA010000793.1 GCA_020432595.1 Anaerolineales bacterium
AATGAGGCGAGGGAACAGCAGGCTTTGGCGGAGAGCCAACAGGCTGTATGGCGGTATCCAAGGCCGTTGCCTACGTTCGTTGAAGAACTGTTTGGGCGATGATTTTGCGGGAGGAGGGGGAAAACGGCCGTTTTCCCCTTACCACCTACTTATCATTTGAATGTTTTCGGATACCCCTTTTCATCAAATTCAATCCCGGCTTTGGCATCTTTTTTCAGCAAACCGTTATCGTAATACTCGTCACCGGTGGAACCATTTTTCTTCAGCCAGCCATTTTTATGGTACTCATCCCCATTGGCACCGTTTTTCGATAAGGCTCCATCTTCATAATATTCATCTTTTGTCGAACCATTTTTCTTGATTTGCCCACTGGCATAATGTTCATCCATCTTGAACCTCCCTGTTCAACTGACACGCTGCTCAAGGCAGCGACATTAAACTTGCTCACCAAATTGATGAAAATACGGGTACATTGTACGAGTTGCGATGGCTACCTTTCATTGTAGGATCGTGACAAGAGGATAACAACTCCCTTGCTGTTTTCTCACATACTGCTTAGGGCTGTTTGATTGCTGGGATTGTGCTACACTGCGTCAAACAGGAGGAATGGGCATGAGTCGAATCAATATTTCATCAGGAGCGAAGTGGGAAGCGATTGTGGGGTATTCACGGGCGGTGCGGGTGGGGAATGTGGTGGAGGTGGCGGGAACAACGGCCGTTAACGACCACGGCGAAGTCATTGGCCCCAACGACCCCTATGCCCAAACCTTGTTCGTGCTGGGCAAAATTGAAAAAGCGTTGCTGGAAGCTGGTGTAACATTGGCCGACGTGGTGCGTACCCGCATCTTTGTCACCGACATAAGCCAGTGGGAAGCGGTGGGGCGGGCGCACGGCGAATTTTTCCGCGACATTCGGCCGGCCGCTACAATGGTTGAGGTCAAGGGGCTGATTGACCCGGCATTGATGGTTGAAATTGAAGTGACAGCGCGGCTGGCAGAGTAAACCTATACAAGCCGCGTTTTTCGGTGCAGCCTGGTTGCTGGCAATGCTACTGGTCAGGTGATGACAGAACGGCCGTTTCCTCAATATCTGCCGCAATCGCCACCAACGCCTCCGCCTGAATAAACCCAGCAGCGGTAGCATGTTCGGCAGCGGCATAACTATCGGCCGTTAGCAGCAGCGGCACTTCCCCCGCTATCTCCTGCCCAAGTTGCGCCACCTCCTCATCCCGTACCGTATCCGACACATCACGAATATAAATTGCCGCAATACGCCCCGGAAACTCAGCCACTACCTCGCGGTAAATCTCCGGATCTTGCTGGCCGCTGTCGCCAATCAACAAAAACGGTAGCGTAGCGTGGGTTTGTAAAATGTGGCGAATTTGCTCCAGCTTGTGAGTGCGGTGATCTTTGGCAAACAGCTTGTCGGCATCCAGTCCTAAATCACGCAAAAAGATGGGGCCGGCCGGAATCTCATTCAGCACCATAAAATCAGCCAGCAAATCATACAAATTCCACGGACTGCTGGAAACATAAAAAATGGGGTTGCGCGTGTCCCCTTGTCCACCGCGCTGCAACGCCCGGTAAAACGCCGCCACGCCGGGAAAGGGCAGCCGCGTCCGAGCATTATGGAGCAGCGTCAGCTCGGCCACCTTGAGCAAATTGGTAGCAAATGTCTGCAAAATCGTATCGTCTATATCGCTAATAACGCCAAATTGAGCATTTGCGGGCGGTACAATCACCTCGCCCACCCCTTGTACCGCTGGCTGCCCCAGCATAGTCACGATGGCAGAGTATGGGGTATGAGTCAGATCAGCCTCCGCAGCTTTTGGAGAAGTGATGTTGAGGTCAAGAAAAAAGTATCCTTCTTCATCGGTTATGGTTTCCACCGTGTGGTCGGCCAATTGGATTTGCAGTGACACACCGGGCAGTTCGTCGCTGTCAAAGCGGCGGTAAACTGATAGCAAGTTGTCCCACATGGTGTCGTTGTCGCTGGCAGGCAAGATACCTTTGTCTTCCAGCACACGCCCACGCAGATAGAGCTTTTCGGCCGTTCCGTGTCCCCGGTACACCACAATCTTTATTTTCTCGTCTCCACCCAGCCGCTTATGCAGCCGGTACCGCAGGTCATCAAACTGAGTTTCGGCTTGGTAGCCAAGTTTGGTAAGTTTTTGTTTCCATTCCATGGGGGTATTGTACAAAAAAAGACCTCTCGGTGAGAGAGGTCTTTGATTCCGTTTATTTGATGGGCATTA
>JAGQGA010000794.1 GCA_020432595.1 Anaerolineales bacterium
TTCGCAACAGTCGCCCCGTCACAATAAAGCGATTGGTTAAGGTGGGTGGCGGGGTAGACGATGGGGATGGAGCAGCTAGAGAGGATATGGTCAACGGTGATGGGTTCGGGGTGTAAACGGCTGGGGTAGATGTCGGCACTGTTGCCAAAGACGTAGAGCCGGCCGGTGTAGACTTCGGTGGCGGTGATGCGGAGATGAACGGCCGTTTCCTCCGAATTAATCCGCGCAAAATCAATCCACCCTTTTTCCAGCAGTGTTTCGCGCAGGGGGGACGTGTCTAGCAAAAACGAGCCGCTGAGCGGGTTCAGGTTTGCCTTTTGCACATCGCGGGTTCGCAGCCGCCGCCACAGCGCCCACAGCGAACGCGAGTTGTGGCCGGAAGCCAGCGCCGCGCCATTTACCGCCCCAATAGACGTGCCTACCACGATGTCGGGGAACCACTCATGCTCCTCCAAAAAGCGCAGCACCCCCACATGGTAAGCACCGCGCCCCCCACCGCCCGATAAAACCAGCGCTCGTTTTCGTTCCTCTGGTAACATGATTCCCTCCTAAAACAGGTTTTGCCTTTCGGACTATTCTAAACTGCTGTTAGATGGAGCTTCCACGTGGTGCGTAGTACGTGGTGCGTAAAAAACTATACCACGCACTACGCACCACGCATCAAATTTGCGACCCTATGATATTGTCCAAAAACTTGGTTTGTTTAACCGAGCAGGTACGATTTTTCGGCCGTTGGCTGGCCGTTTGGCTGCGGGGCACGTGATGGCCGAATCGGTAAGATGATGTAAAACTGGCTACCGGGCATACTTTCTTCGCTCGTCCCGTCTGACTCCACCCAAATTTGCCCTTCGTGGGCTTCAATCACCCCTTTGGCAATGGGCAGCCCCAGCCCGGGGCCAGCCCCTTTAAACTTGGTGCTGCCGGTGGAGTGCAGTTGGGGGTCGCCAACGCGGAAGAATTTCTCAAAAATCAGGTCGTGGTAGCGGGGGTCAATGCCAATGCCGGTGTCGGCAATGCTAATCTCCACAAATTCGGCCTCATTGTGCTGGCCGGGGCGCACAAAACCTTCGATGCGAATACGGCCGTTATCGGGGGTGTATTTCACGGCATTGCCAATGATGTTGGCAAATGCCTGCACCAGCCGCCGAAAGTCGCCCATGATCGGGGGCAAATTGCTCAGCCCATGCACCGACAGCCGAATGCGCCGTTCGCGCAGGGCATCGCGCAGCGGGTCAACCGCCAGCCGGACAATCATATCCAGATTGGTTTCGACATAGGTAAGCTGCAGCCCCTCCACATCAAGCTGGCTGGCATCAAGCATGGCCGTCAGCAGCCGCTCTAATTGCGTTGTGGCGCGATTGACGTGGCCGATGATCTCCCGCGTCTGCTCCGGGGTCAGCGAGTTGTCCTCGTTCATGGCCGCCAAAATGTCGGTGTAGCCCTTGACCTGGGTTAGCGGCGTGCGCAGTTCATGCGAGGCAATGGTGATAAAGTCCGATTTGACCCTATCCATAATTTCCAGCCGTTCGTTTTGGTTAACCAAATCAATGTTGAGGTCGCGGATTTTGGCGTTTTGCGACCCTAACTCGCTGTAAAGGCGGGCGTTTTGCAGGGCGATGATGGTTTGGTCGGCTAGCGTTTGCATCAGTTCCAACTCATCGGCCTGATAGGCCAACCCCGATGTTTTGGGGCCAATAGCAATAAAGCTATCAATCTGGTCGTTGGAACCAATGGGGATGTAGGCATCCATATCCAGCTTTTTCAGCCACATGCGCTCTTCGCCGGTGATGGCTTCATAAGCAGGGTTGTAGTCAAGGTCATATTGGGACAGGGGCTGGTGCTGTTTTGTCAGGGTGGTGAGCAGGAGGCTGCTGCCGGGCAGCTTGTATTTTTGCACGGGCACGGTGCCCATGCCGGGGATAGGCTGAATTTGATAATCACTGCCGGCGCGGGTGATGAGCATGAGCGCCCCGCGATTGGTGCCCAGCAGTTCGTTGAGGGTTCGCATGACGGTGGTGGTCAGTGCCTGCACATCAAGCGTTTTGGCGATGGCCTGGCTGTAGCTTTGCAGCACCTTGTTGGTTTCCACCTGCTTGTCGAGAATGTAGCCGTCTATGATGCGTTTGACGGTAGTGTGGAAGGGCTGGTAAAGCATAAAGCCAAAGGTGATGATGATGATGGTGACGATGATGGTGGTGCTGGTACGCAGGCTGGGGGTGATACGCTGGAGAATGAAGGCGGCGGCGATGAT
>JAGQGA010000795.1 GCA_020432595.1 Anaerolineales bacterium
TTGCCCGACCTGGAAACGTCGGAGCTTGGTTACAGTTTGGCACGGCAGCATTATGAGTCGGCCGGCCGACAAATCCTAGACGCAACCATTGGCGGCAAACTGCAAATTTTCCCTAAGGTTGCCTACGATACGCTATTTTGACAACCAACACCATATTCCCAAAATCTTTTATGCTATAATGGGAGACATGATTTCTGCTACTCATACGATTCACATTTCAGAGACCTTGTATCAGCGACTGAGTCGGCAAGCGCGGGCTGGTGATAAAACCGTTGATGAAGTGGCTGAACAAATGTTGGAACGTGTGTTGCCTCCCTCTGTTGGCAATGTTCCCGAACGCTGGCGCGATGATTTAGAACAAATGCAAGCAATGGATGACGAAACGCTGTGGCGTATAGCACAAACAGATTTTCCTGCCGAGCTTATGGAACAGTATGAAGACCTCTTGGAGGCCAATGCCAAACGTGACCTCTTGCCTTCTGAACGGTTGCAGCTAAACATGTTGCGTGACGAGGCCGATTTATTGATGCTGCGTCGCGGTTATGCGTCTTTGCTGCTGCATTGGCGTGGCTACAACATTCCCAATCCTTACGATGTAACATCGGATGAGTAAGCGGTACATTTCTGTTGCCTTACGTGAACAGGTGATGCAAGATTCGCATGGTCGCTGTGGGTATTGCCTGTCCTCCCAGCGATTTACTGGCACAAATCTGGTTCCTGATCACTTGATCCCTGAAGCTAAGGGTGGCCTGACGATTCGTAAGAACTTATGGATGGCGTGTCGGCGATGTAATGAACACAAACAGTCGCGTTCCCATGCGTTTGATCCAGTAACAAGGAAAAGTGTGCCTTTGTTTAACCCTCGTTTTCAACTATGGGCTTTACATTTTGTTTGGAGCCAGGATGGAACACGGATCATTGGGACGACTGCCATAGGTCGTGCTACAGTTGACGCACTCAATATGAATGACGAGACGATTGTTACAACGCGGGCTTATTGGGTTGGGGTAGGTTGGCATCCCCCAAAAGATTAGATTGACCGCTTCTAAATTTCTTGCAAATTGAGAACCTTCTTGTTGAAAATTGCCCATATTATCAATCCAGTCAATGCGAAAAAGGGGTCAGAGTTGGCGGTGGCGCAGCCGATTACGTTTGAGACGATGCGGCGGGCGGCAGAAACGGCCGTTTCTTCCCCCTCTCCCTCCACCACCATCCACCTCTTCGCCATCGCCTACCCCGAAGACGCACCCACCATGCCGGCCGGATTCACCCACCTTCCTCCCCTCACCCAATCGGTATTAGACGTAGGTCACTTTGCCCCGCCGCGCAAGCTACCCCTGCTGCGCCACATCCTTGATGCCCTGTATGCCGCCAGCGACGCCGACTTTTTTATCTACACCAACGTGGACATTGCTCTACAGCCCCAATTTTATACGGCCGTTTCCCAAATTATTGCCGCTGGACACGATGCCTTTGTCATCAACCGCCGCACCATCCCCAAAACCCACACCCGCGTGGCCGACATTCCCCACATGCTGGCCGAGCCGGGTGAGCCGCACCGGGGCTGGGATTGCTTTGTCTTCCGGCGGCAGGCGTATGAACAGTACCAGCTTGGTGATGTCTGCCTGGGCGCGCCCCGCGTGGGGCTGGCATTGCTGGCAAATTTGATAGCTTTTGCCGACAATTTTAAGGAGTTCAAGGACGAGCATTTGACGTTCCATCTGGGCGACGACCGCAGTTGGCGCAGTTGGCGGCCTTCTGATTATGAACGCCACAACACGCGGGAACTTATGAAGATTTTGGCGCGATTGGAGCAGGCAAACGGGGCTTTTCCCGTCCAAGCCCCACCCGGAGCCTTTTTAGCCAAAAAGCGCACCCTCGGCCCGTTCTATGAACTGTGGACAAGGCTGGCGCACCTGCCCATTGGCTGGTCGCGGTGGCTGAATGGATGGATAGGGAACAGGTAATGATGCTTTCAAAGTAAACTGGTCTTCTTTGCGACTGACATCGGCTACGGTGCTGCCAATGAGCAGTTTCATCAAGTATTGGTCATATGCTTGGGTGCGTGGACTCCGTTGCTCATACCATTCCAAGGTCTGTGTGGTGGTGGGTCAGTGCTGGCAGGTTTGGGTGCTGTGGGCGGTCGCAGCCGGCCGTGGTGATGGCAATGGGTTTTTCGAGATAAACGGCCGTTCCTGCCTCCAATGCCGCCACCGCCTGTTCCTCATGCAAAAAGTCCGGGGT
>JAGQGA010000796.1 GCA_020432595.1 Anaerolineales bacterium
GATGCCGTACTAAAGCGGCGATGTAGCTCCGCCCGTGCGTTCAAATTGCTCGAATCTTTATATTGGCTACCACGCAGATGATCTTTGTCTTGGTAGAGAGAGGGCAAATTATCCATATGTATCTCTTAATCATAGTTGATGAAACGACTCTAGCTTAACCGATCTTAAGTGTTCTTGCTTCTAGTTGCACAAAAAGTAGTACTATGGTACTATCAAGGTCGGTTGTGTTGGTAGTTTGTATAGTCACCCTCACTCCAAAACCAGCTTCAGAAAGCAAAAACCCCTTCGCTAAGCGAAGGGGTTTTTGTTTACAGGTTATAAAATTTCTTTACAGGTCTAGAATTCCTGAATATCGCGGATATTAGCTTCCGGATCAATGGCTAATAGATGAAAATGAGGATTGGGAGCTTTTAGATTGAAGCTGCGGATACGCTTGTTAATCCCCCCAATAGCCTCCCGATAGACTTGCTTGGCTGCCCGCCAGCTATAGGCAGCTTCGCGGCTGCCATCATAACGCACCCATGTCCGTTTTAGCTGCTGTGTTGCTTTGTTAATTTGGGCTTCTATGCTACGTTTTTCTTCAACCCAGGGTAAGGTGTAGCCATTGCCTTGCAATATATCATGTGCAAGCTGCTCTTGTTGAGCAAAGGGGTTGCGTGTCAAATTAAGGGGCTTACCCACGCTAGGTAAATTATTGAAATGACCCGCATCTTGGGCATCACGAATTTGCTCTTCAATATCAAAGCTCATTTGTTTTTCTCCACTTTTACTTCAAGCAGACAAGGCTTGTGAATTTCGTCACAAATATATTGTGAATATTATCACGAACAAGCCGCAGATTGTCAAGTAATTAACAAGGAGATGGTGCAACAAAACGGCCGTTTCTGCGTAAAGTCTCACAAATGTCAAACAATAAGACAGAACTGTGTTCTGAGGAGACTGAATGATCACAATGAGAGACAAACGATTGGTACGGCAAAATGGCATGATCGCCGGTGTGTGTGGTGGGTTAGCTGCTTATCTCGGCTGGAGCCCCTTCCTGGTACGGCTCATCTTTTTCTTGCTCTTGCTACCCGGTGGCCTTCCGGGGCTGCTCCCCTACCTCATTCTATGGGTTGTCATGCCGCGTCGTTAACAAAAAAGCCTGGGTTATCCAGGCTTTTTCATTTTAGCGACAAATAATCCCGCCCTTCCAGCCGATGCTCAATCATGTGCCAAATTTGCTCCAAATGGTCTTCATATTGAACATAATTTAGATTGTTGGTCTCAATAGTAAGAACGGGGCATTTGCGGAAGCTGGCAGCCCAACTGTCATAAAGCCCGTTAAGCTGCATCAAGTAGCTGTCGGCAATCGCCTGCTCATAATCTCGGCCGCGATGAATGATGCGCTGACGCAGCGTTGGCACCGAAGCCCGCAGGTAAATCATGAGGTGAGGGGGCTTAAGCAGCGCTGTCATGGTTTGGTATAGCTCAAAATAGCAGCCCCAATCCCGTTCGCTCATGTGACCTTGCTGGTAGAGGTTGCGGGCAAAAATTTCGGCATCTTCATAAACACTGCGATCCTGAATGATGGATTGGTTTTGCTGAAGCAGCGCATAATGTTGTTGAAGCCGCCGCGAGAGGAAGAAGACCTGCGAATGGAAGCTCCATCGCTCCATATCCTGATAAAAGTCGGCTAGATAGGGGTTTTCGGCCACGGCTTCAAACACGGGTTCCCACCCCAGCTTTTGTGAGAGCAGCTCAACCAGGGTGGATTTACCAACACCGATGTTGCCCGCAATGGTGATGAAGTAGTGGGTCATACGCCAACCACCTGGCTACGTCGTTCCAAGATAACAGTATCACGCCATATGCCGTGATGCTGGGCAATGTGGTGACGCCGGCCGAGCAGGCGAAAGCCACACTGCTGATGAATGGCAACACTGGCTTCGTTTTCTGGGAAAATGCTCGCCATCAGCGTCCACACGCCCGCTTCTTCAGAAGCCAGCACCAACGCTTGCAGCAGGGCCTTGCCCACGCCCTGCCCCCTGGCGTCGTCACCTACATAAACGCTGACCTCGGCCACACCAGCGTAAACAGCACGTTTGGAAATAGGGCTGAGGGCAGCCCAGCCAAGCACGTCATCGCCAGATTTGGCAACGAGGCGGCAGTCGGGGCGTTTACCAGCGTCCCAGGTTTCCCAATCGGCAGTAACGGCCGTTTCAAACGTCGCATTCCCCGTCGTAAT
>JAGQGA010000797.1 GCA_020432595.1 Anaerolineales bacterium
CCGTTTTCACCAACCCCAGCGGCTGGTTCAGCGGCACCATTGGCTCGCTGGGCTACTGGCTGGAACAGCAAGCGGTGCAGCGCGGCAGCCAGCCGTGGTACTATTACTTCTTTGTCACCCCGTTCTATGAATTTTTGCCCATCATTTTCTCGACGCTGGCCGTCGGCTGGTGGCTGCGGCTGCACAAAATTGGCCGCACGGTGGGGTATTGGGTGGGCGTACTGCTGCTCATGCTGCTGGGCTACAGCCTCAGCAACTGGCTTGCCAACCGTTCCGTAGAGTCACTGCTAAACCCCAACCATCTCCCCGCCTATCTGACCGCTGGCGTGATTCTTGTCCTCGGCATCATTGTCTACTTGGCCGTGCTGTACCGCACCTTCACCACACAGGGCGAAGCCAATCCACTGCACGCCTTGCGCGACCTGTGGCGCAGCAATGAGTTATTTGGTTTTATTCCCTTCCTCACCTGGTGGCTGCTGCTCAACTGGGCGGCCTACAGCTACGCCGGGGAAAAAATGCCGTGGCTCAGCACCCATTTTGTCATTCCGATGGTGTTTATGACCGGCTGGTACTTTAACCAGCGGCTTGTTCCGGCGGCCAGTACGCTTTTTAGCCGTTCTGGCTGGCTGCTGCTGGGGCTGACGGTGCTGCTGCTGGTGACGGTGGCTTTGGCGGCCGGCCCATTGCTGCTGGGGCAAATCCAGTTTGGCAACCAAAGCGCGGATAATCTATCCGGGATCGGCCGTTTTCTGGGTAGCGTCTTGCTGGCGGGCGGCGTGGCGTATTTGTGGCTGCGGGAACGAGACAAGGTGGGGGAGAAAACGGCCGTTAAACCCATCTTCATCCTTGGCACCTTCCTTCTCCTCAGCCTCCTCACCATCCGCTTTACCTACATGGCCGCCTACAAAAACGCCGACTACACCAGCGAATACATGGTCTATGCCCACGGCGCACCCGCCACCAAAAGCATCGTCATGGATCAGCTTGAGGAGCTTTCACTGCGGCTCTACGGCGACAAAAGCATTCGCGTGGCCTACGACAGCGACGTGGCCTGGCCCTTTACTTGGTACCTACGTGATTACCCCAATCGCGTTTACTTTGGCGACAGCCCCTCACAAAGCCTCAACGATTCGCCTGTGGTCATCGTTGGCCGCAAAAATTGGGATGCCACCGACCCTTACCTGAGCAAAAATTTCCAGCACCAAGATTACACCTTCCTCTGGTGGCCGATGGAAGATTACCGCAACTTTTCCTGGAACGCGGTCTTCGGCACCGAGCAAACAGGGCGCGGGTTGGGCAACCCCAATGTGCGGCAGGCACTATGGGATATTTTCTTTTACCGTGACTACAAAAAATATGGCGAGGTGTTTGGCGGCACTTTCAGCGCCGCCGAATGGCCGCTGCGCCACCCGCTGCGCCTCTACATCCGCGAAGATGTCATGGCGGAGCTATGGGATCACGGCGTAGGGGCGGTCAGCGTGGCCGGCCGGGTAGACCCCTACGAAGCCAATGAGCTACAGTTAAGCCCATCACTGGTGATCAACCCCAATGGCTTTGAGAGTGCAGCGGCTGATGGGCTGACCGCTCCGAGGAATGTGGCGGTGGGAAAAGACGGCCGTTTATACATCGCCGACTCCGGCAACCACCGCATCCAGGTCTTTGACAGCGACGGCACCCCCGTCACCAGTTGGGGCAGCTTTGGCAGCGAACCGGGGCAATTCAACGAACCGTGGGGCATCGCCGCAGACGACCAGTTTGTTTACGTGGCCGACACCTGGAACCATCGCCTGCAAAAATTCACCCTCGATGGCGAACTCATTGGCGTGTTTGGGCAAAGCGGCTCGCCCGCCCCCGATTCTGGCGACGAAGGGCTTGGCCTTTTCTTTGGCCCCCGCTCCATCACCCTCATCGAAGGCAACCAACTGCTCGTCACCGACACCGGCAATCACCGAATGCAGTTGCTTGACCGCGATGGCAACTTCTTGCGCCAAATAGGGCAGTTTGGCAACCAGCTTGGGCAGTTCAACGAACCCGTTGGCATTGCTGCCGCTCCTGATGGCAGCGTGTACTTGGCCGACACTTGGAACGGCCGTATTCAACAGTTCAACCGCGACCTACTCCCCCTGTGGCAGTGGGAGGTAGATGCCTGGCAAGGCCAATCCATCAACAACAAGCCCTATACGGCCGTTGACAGCGCCGGCCGTGTCTACGTCACCGATCCCGAAGG
>JAGQGA010000798.1 GCA_020432595.1 Anaerolineales bacterium
ATGCCAATGCGCTGAAGCCCCCACCCGCTGCCGAAAATCCAGCAGAGCGCGGTGGTGCGCCGGCCGATGAGCCAACGTGCTGTTGTGGTTGGGGTAAAGCGGGATGTCATCGGGGTTGACGGTGTTCAAAAACGGCTCCGTCACATAAAATGGCAAATGTGGCCCCCAGGTGTCAAAGCGCAGGAAAAACGGCGCGTCCCCTTGCACCACCTCCTCCAGCCAGCGCGTTGCCAAATGCGCCAAAAAGTACGCCTCGTGCGTTTCCAGCGGCGTGTTTAGCACCCCGCTGCTCTCCATCATAAAATACGGGCTTTCATACGGGCGCGGGAAATTCTTAAGCTTAATCGTTTGCCCCGCCCACTCCGGCCCCTCATACGCCCATTCCAGCGTCACCTCCGGCTCCGGCAGCCCCATTTCGACCAAATACGCGGCGTATTCGTCGGAGTAATACGGATGCCCATACCCCGGCATGGAAAACCCCTCAAAGCCATAATCTTGCGCCACCCGCTCTACGCCGTTGTGCCATTTGCCAAAATAGCCCGTGCGGTACCCTGCATGCTGCAAATAATGGTTAAACAGTTTGGCATCGGGGTCATGGTCGGTTTTGGCTCCCGTGTCGCCATCGTTGAGCGTCATACCGTGGCGGTGGGGATAGACACCAGTGAGCATGGAGGCGCGAGCGGGCTGACACAGCGGGCAAACGGAGAAGGCATTGTCAAACGCCATCCCTTCGGCAGCCAAGCGGTCAAAGGTGGCTAATTGGGGGTAGCCCGTCTGCGCTTTGTGGTGGGCGTACACCAGATGATCGCTCATCAGCCACACGATGTTGGGTTTTGTCATGGCTGCTCAACCTGCGCTTTGTCGCCCACCCCTATTTGCCCGGTTTGCAGCACGCGGGCATAGGCACGCGCCCAGCCGGGGTTGGCGGTTTGGGAGACGCGGCCATATTTATGACCAACAAATGAGCCTTGAATGTTGCGGCAGGGGACGGCGTAGCTGGTGATTTGCACCACCACTTCATTTCCTAGCCGCAGGCGCACACCGGGCTGCACCTGCTCCCAATTGATACCTGCAACGGTGACATTTTCACCGATGGAGCCGGGGTAGATAGGGTGGCCTTCGGCCTGTAACGCTACAATGCGCTCCAGTGAGAAGAGGCAAACGGCACGTTCAGGGCCGCCGTGATGTTCCTTGTCGCGCTGGTCGTCACCGATTAAGCCTGTTCTGGCGACTTCGGCATGGCGCAACGGCCGTTTAGGAACCCCGCCCTCCGATGCATTTATCTGAAAAATATGGCCTTCATTCATGATCTCACTTGCTCCAGGACAAAATATAAATGCAGTATAGCCAATGTCGCAATCGTTGCAAAAGATGGCGCAGGCTAGATGATATAAAGAAGAAAGCGGTGAACGATATTGGAAAACGGCCGTTTTCCCGCTAAACTCCCCAAAACTAACATAGATGGAGAAACCATGACCACAGCCTACGAAACCCTACTGGAAAAAGTCCACGAGTTAACCGATTTGGAAAAAGCAACCGGTGTCCTCTCCTGGGACAAGGAAACCAACATGCCCCCCAAGGGCATCACCGCCCGCATTGACCAAATGGGCACACTGCAACGCCTCAGCCACACCCTTTTTACCTCAGATGAAATGGGAGAACGCCTCGAAAACGCCGCCGCCGAGCTAGGCGACGCTGATTACGACAGCGACGAGGCCAGCCTCGTTCGCTATTTGCGCCGCGCTTATGGCGATGCCCGCAAACTGACCACCGATTATGTGGTGCGTTCAAACCAAATCAGCGGCCAGGCGCGGGAAGCGTGGATGAAGGCCCGCGCCAACAACGAATTTGCCACCTTCCAGCCGTGGTTGGAGCAGGTGGTGGTGCTGTGCCAGGAGTTGGCCAGCATGTACGGTTATGACGACGAGCCATATGATGCCCTGCTGGACAAATTTGAAACCGGCACCAAAACGGCCGAGGTTCGCGCCATTTTTGATGCGGTGAAGGCTGAATTGGTGCCGCTGCGCCAGGCGATTGAGGAAAGAGGAACGGCCGTTTCCGACGACGTCCTCCACCAGCCCTATGACATAGACAGCCAAAAAGCGTTCGCCCGCTACGCCGCCGAAGCCCTCGGCTACGACTTTGAGCGCGGCCATTTGGGAACCGTTGTCCACCCCTTTGCCACCAGCTTCAGCCGCGACGATGCCCGCATCACCACCCG
>JAGQGA010000799.1 GCA_020432595.1 Anaerolineales bacterium
TCTCATACACTAAGAAATGGAGCAGTTTCGATTATTTTGCAAATTGACTTATGTCAACTACTTTGTCAAAAGCCCAATATACAACATCTCTGAGTCAATTCAGCTAACGATTACTGGTTGTCATTTTCTTATTGTCAGCGTTCTGGAGGGACAAAGGCCAAAGGTGGGTAGCCTATCCCACCGGATAATACTGCTCCAAATTCTCTTGCGTCAGGAAAACATGGTCAATATAGACGGCCGGCGGCACGGATTCGCCGCGCAAAATTTGCAGAGCGAGTTCCATCAGCTTTTCGCCGTACCGTTCGGGCATATAGGCGGTGGAGCCGATGATGCGGGAGTGGGGGTTGCGGATTTCGGAGCGGATGAGGCGGTCGCCACCTTGCCCCACAATGACCAGATCCCTTTCGCGCTGGTTTTTACGGGCGGCCTGGAGCGCCCCGAGGGCGGCTTCGTCGTTGAAGCAAATGATGGCAATGTGGCGGGCGTGGGGGATGGTGGGGAGGATGGTGGAAACGGCCGTTTCGCTCACCCCACTCGTATTGCCACAATCCAAATAGTGGGTGCGGCTGGCGGCGATGGGGCCAATGACTGCTTGTAGCCCGTTAATTTGCCCCTGAATACGGGCTTCGGGCAGGGAACCGGCGCGGGGTTCTTCCAGCACAAGCAAATGGTCAATACAGCCGTTCCATTCCCGCGCAACCCATTCCCCCAGCGCCACCCCGGCCAAATGGCCGGCGCGGTAATTGTCTACGCCAAAAAAGGTGGCCCCAACCATGGGGATGTCCACGGCGATGACGGGAATATTGGCGCGGCGGAATTTGTCCATGATGAGGTTGCCGGTGCGGTAATCAATTTGGTATTCGATGGCAATGTCTACGTCCCGTTCGATGAGATGGTCGGCCATGTCCAGGGCGACCTGGCCGCTGAGTTTGTTGTCTACGATAACCAAGTCAATGTCGCTGCGATGAACGGCCGTTCTTTCCAATCCCCGCCGCACATCCACCGCAAACGGCAGCGCCTCACTTTGGTTGGCAAAACCAATTGTCAGCCGGTTGCTGCTGGCATCACTAATAAACGAGCGCACCGTGTTTTCGCCGCAAATCGTCAGGTTTATTTGAGCCTGCCGTATTTGCTGCACAAACTCCGCCGAAACCTGGCTGTCTGTTACCAAATGGGAAAGCTGGGCGGCTGAAGCGAACGGAATAAGCCCTTGCTGCCCCATTTTGGCCGAATCAACCAACGCTACCACCCGGTTGGCGGCCGCCACCACCTTTTCTTTCAACTGGGCATCCTCAAAATCCCGTACCGTCAACCCCCGATCCAGCGTAAAGCCAACGCCAGAAATAAAAGCAGTGTTCAGGTGCAGCGTCTCCAGCAGCGGCTCGTTGGGCGTGCCAACGGTGTAGAAACCATCTTGCCCGACGCGACCACCCACCAAAATAACGGTGTGCTTATTTTGTTCCGCCAGCGCCAGGGCCACGCGCAGCCCATTTGTCACCACCGTCAGCGACCGATCTTGCAAATGCGGCACCATGAGCTGCCCCGTTGTGCCAGCATCCAGCCAAATCGCGTCCCCTTCGTCCACCATTTCGGCGGCCCAATGGGCAATGCGCTGTTTGGCATTCATGTTGGCAACGGTGCTGGCTTTGGCCGCGCCGTTGAGGGGGCGCTCGGTCAGCACGGCTCCCCCGCGCACACGGCGCACCAGATGTTCTTCTTCCAGGGCAGTCAAATCGTTACGAATGGTGCCTTCAGAAACATCGAGCTGCTGGGCTAATTCCGGCACGCGAATGCCGGGGGTTTCTGCCAAAATGCGAAGGATGTGTTGTCGTCTTTCAAAGCCAATCATGCTGGGTCTCAATAGTTGATATTTGACGTATTTTATTGTATCGGATATTATTTCGCCAACTTTCAGCAAAAATCAGCAATTATCAACAAATTTCGCCATCCCTGTGGTTTAAGGCTGAAAACAAGAGAGGAGTTGGAGCAGCATGACAGAGCCTATCTTGGAAATGCGCGGCATTTCAAAACGGTTCGGCACAACCCAGGCCCTGGCTGATGTTTCCCTGGCACTATATCCAGGGGAGATTCATGCGCTGTTGGGTGAGAATGGGGCGGGTAAGTCAACGCTGATCAAGGTGATGACGGGGATTCATCGGCCGGATCAGGGGGAGGTGTGGCTAAACGGCCGTTCTATCACCATCAACAACCCCCTCGAAG
>JAGQGA010000079.1 GCA_020432595.1 Anaerolineales bacterium
ACTAGGGAATGAATGATGCTCACCAGCCAGGCCGACAGCACAATGATGGTGCTGACGTTGAGAATAATGGTGGCGGCCTGGGTGATGGCCTCATCGCCGCTGAGGTAGCCAATGGCAAAAAGCACCATGCCGAGTGCCATAAAGGTCACAGCAAAGACGGTGAGACCATTGGTGAAGTTGGCAATGCGGCTGCTTTTCATCCCGCGTGAAAATTGGAGGGTGTAGAAGCTGTAGTTGTGGGAGAAAGCGTATTTGAGCTGCTTGAAGAAGTTGGTTGAGGTCAGGTAGGTGGTGACGGCGGCGTTGAGAACGGCCGTTAATATGGAAAACGTCACAAACGCCGCCCCCGTAAACGTCGTTGGCGGCCAATCCGGCTCAAAATTGTTTTCAGGCACCTGCGGCGACTCCACCCAAACAAGCTCCGCGTCCTGCTCCACCACCGACACCTGCCCGTTGTACAGCGCGGCGTAGTAGATTTGCGCCATCAGGCGGCGACCCCCCGCCTCGTCAATGTCGTCCTGGCTGTTGGAAACGGCCGTAAAATAATCATCGAGCCGCAACTGCCCATCCAAAAATTCCAGATAGGTGTCCAGCGTGTACGTTTTCCAATCCGTTTGCGCCGAACTGTCCGCGTCATAATAGGAAGCCCAACTCATGGCCGCCATGACCGTTTCCACCGAGTTAGCAAAATCGAGGGAAAGAGTGCTGTTGCTGATGGCGGTGTCGTCCAGGTTGCGCGAGCGGCGCGTTTTCTCCTGCAAAAAGAGCAGCGTCGGGTCAGTGGCAACCCCCGCAAAATGGGTATCGAGCAGCGACTTGGTTTCGGTCATCATAATCTGGGTCATAAACCCTTCATGGTCATAGCTAAAAGTGCTGCCCTCGATGTAGCTGGTGTTGGTTGACCAGCTATCAAGCTGGCTGATTACGTTGTCAACGCGAACGTCGCGCACGCCGTCTTGCCCAGCGGCGGCGCAGCTATCTTGGTTGATCACGGCGCAGTCGCGGCCGCGCATGAAGGTGTTGCTGAGGAACCAGCTTGCCGCCCAAAGCTGCTGGTCAAGGTCAAGGTTGTCATCCTGGGCGGGGTCTTCGTACAAAATGCCCACGTCCAGGCCGCGATCTTCCACCACTTCCAGGCCGGCCAAATGCCAGTCATCGTCGTAAATGTGAATGATGCTCATTTGCTCAACGCGCTCGTTGGCTTCGCATTCGGGGTTGTCTTGCGGGCAGGCGTCGGTGAGCATTTGCACCATCCAGATGAGGCGCAGCGTTTGGGCACTTCCCCAGTTGACGAGATTGTTGCTGCCCTGGGTCGGCCAATAGAGCATTTTGCCAGCGAAGGCGACGTTGCTGCCGCCATCGCCGCTGCTTTGCGGGGTCAGCGGCACGTAGGTGACGAGATCGCCGGAGTTAGCATCCACGTCTTGCACGGTGATGCTGTAAGGGTCTAGTTTGGTGGTGTCGAGCCAGTCGGAAACGGCCGTTCCCTGCACGCGGCTGCTCGGCTGACCATTTTTCACTGGCAAATTGGCATAATGGCCGCTTTGCCACGGCATCGTAATTTCCAGCATCGGGATGACGCGCACATCGCCAAAGGTTGCATTATCGGCGGTGCTGCGGCTGTCGGTGTCGCTGGTGTTGGCCCAATTGGTGTCCAGCACGCGCTGCACCTGCCCTTTGTCATCGTTACTCGGCCAATCAATGACCTGCCCAAAATAGGTGATGTTGTCGGGGTTGGTGGGGCGCATTTGTACGTTGAGAAAGACGGGTTCACCCACTTTGAGGTTGCTGAGAGTGAGGCTAAACGGGTTGTCGCGGTTAAAGGTGTCGCTGGCAACGGTAAAGGGAGAGTAATCCACATCATCGGCAACGCCGTCGCCGTCGTTGTCGTCATCAAAAATATCGGGGTCGCCATCGCCGTCGCTGTCGGGGCAGGCGGAGCCGGGGTTATAGTTGGTACTCAGCAATGACCAGGCGGGGCATTCCGCCCCGTCGGGCAACCCATCTTTGTTGCTATCCAGCGCATAGGGGTCGAGATACCAATCCACGCCGTTGCTGTCGGTGTAGCCCTCAACCTCCACCTTGTCCTCAATCCCATCGCCGTCGGTGTCGGCCAAAATCGGCACGGTGCCAAGCTGGTTGACCTCCTGGCCGTCGGTGAGGCCGTCGCCATCGCTGTCGGTAGAATCGGCCACGCCGGTGCAGCGAACATCAGCCAGCCCCGTTTGCGGGCAGCTTTTCCAGACCAGTTCGTCGGCATCGCTAAGGCCGTCGCCATCGGTGTCGGTGGTGGTGAGGTCGGCATCGGTGGGGGATTGGAGATTGGAGATCGGAGATTGGAGATTAGAGACTGGAGATTGGGTTGAGTTGGCTGCCGGTTGGGTCAACTGATGCGTATTGGGCTGAGCAGCAGGTGGGGTGTTGGGCAGCCAGGTGGCGGTGTTGGCAGCTTCCTGAGCCTTGCTCTGCTCCTCCGCTTTTTGGGCATCGGCTTCGCTGGCGACCTGCCGCTCGTGCTGGCGTTCGCTGAAAGCATGAACTTCCTGGGCACGCAGCAGGGGTGTGGCAAGCATGGAGGTGATCAGAAAGCTGACCAGGAGGATGTGAAACAGCTTAGTGCGGTAATTGAGGAGGGCAATGAAAAGGATGAGCAGGGCGATGAGGGTGATGTTGATGGTTTGGGCAGTGGTGATCCAATCCTGGCTAGTGGCGGGGAGCTGCTTGCCAACCCAGACGGCGGGGTTTTGCAGCAAGGTTGTTTGCTGAGTGGCGATGCGGTTGGTGTCGAAGTTGGCGAAGGTGCTTTGAATAACGGCCGTTATTCGATCCCCATTGGGCAAATCCGGCAGCGCCACATCCATCTGCAGCTCGCGGGGCAGCCCTGCCGCATCAAGCCAGATTTCCCCCTGTCCCGTCATCGTGCGGTACGCCTTCGGCGTTTCCAGGGAGATGCCTACAGGCAGTTCTCCCTGTTTGTGCATCGTTGCTTCCATCTGCTGCCGCAAATAGTCGGCAAAAGGTGCCCCGTCAAAATCAAAGGTGTAGCGAGTGAGGGTAATGGTCGGCGCGTTGTCAAAGCTGCGCGTCATCGTCTCCCCCTGCGCCACGTTGGTAGCACCCGCCAAAAAGCCCAGTGGGTCGCCGCCGGGGGCAAACACATCGGAGAAATTATCTACTTCCTGCCATTCCCCCGCGCCAACGCGACCATAGGCAGTTGTGCCTTCGACGCGCATCGCCAGTGCGTTGCCCGATTCAGGGCCACCGGAACGCCAGAGGGTCATTTCCAGCGTCTCGGCCGGCTCGTTGACCTGCCCTTCGATAAAGAGCTGATCGGCAACAGGCTCTTTGCCGGCGTTTTTCAGGCTGGGGGCAAAGTGGCGCGTTTGCTCATAGCTGGCGCGAAAATCGTAAACGCCGCTGTCTTTGGTGGCCTGCCATGCTTGCTGGATGGTTTGGGCAGCACTCTCTGGCAAGTCTGTTTCAGCAGCGACAACGAATCGTTGCCCAACAAGGGCAATAAGAAAGGTTACAATGAGTGTAAAAACTGAAAGGTGAAGGTGTTTTGGAATCATGGCTTGTCCCTTTTGCTAGTTATAGCTAGCTTGGTTAGCCCATTATACCAGGGCAACGTTACGTCAACGTTACGCGGGAGATAAACTGGCTATGGGGGGAGTGTGAGCAAGCCACACGCTTCAGGTGCTGATCAACTGCTTTGCCAGAACCTCACTGTCTGGCTGTACTTTTTACCTGCGCCACCTGCTGCAAAATCGAAGCTGCCCCCTCGCGGGCATATTTGGCCTGCGTCCCCAGCATCGCCGCCAGCTCCTGAATACGGGCGCGTTCGTCAAGGTTGGAAACGGCCGTTGCTGTCCGCCCCTCACTCACCCGCTTGCTCACATGAAAATGCACGTCGCCATACCCCGCCAACTGCGGCAAATGCGTCACCACAATCACCTGATGCTGGGCAATGGCCGACAACCCCCACAGCTTGCGCCCCACCACATCCCCCACGCGCCCACCAATCCCCTGGTCAATTTCGTCAAAAATCAGCGTCGGCGTAGAATCCACCTGCGCTAACGCTGTTTTTAGTGCTAGCATGAGCCGCGCCGTTTCGCCACCGCTGGCAACCTTCGCCATTGGCTTTAGCGGCTCGCCGGGGTTGGCCGACATCAAAAACTGCACCTGGTCAAAGCCCGTTTGGTCAAACTTCAGCCGCTCCTGCCCCACATACACCCCGTCAGCCGCCGTTTCGGTCTCAAATTCCACGCTGAAGCGGGCACCAACCATGCTCAAATCGGCCAATTCGCGCTCAACGGCCGTTCCCAACCGCCCCGCCGCCTCCTTCCGCTTATCAGACAGCACCAGCGCCAGCTTGCCAATCCGCCGCAAATATTGCTCCTGCTCTTTTTGCAGCGCTTCAATCCGCTCTTCGCTGTGGGTAATTTTGTCTAGCTCGGCTTCGGCTTTAACGGCCGTTGCCAAAATCGCGGCAATATCATTGCCATACTTCCGCTTTAGCCGGTTAATTACCTCCAGTCGCTCCTCCACCTCATTCAACCGCTGCGGGTTAAACTCAAGCTGCTCCCGATAATCGGCCACATCTGCTGCCAAATCACTGAACTGCGACGCCAGCCCTTGCAGCGTCGTCAGCATCTCCGTTTTGGTCTCATCCAGCCGCACCAAATGGAGCAATGCCCGTTCTGCCTGGCTTAACAGTTCCGACACCGATGCCGAATCATCATCCATACCACTCAACAGTGCCCCTGCTTCCAGGGCGTATTTGGCTAACTGTTCCGCATTTGCCAGCCGCGTCCGCTCCGTCCGCAGCTCTTCCTCTTCATCCGGCTGCAAATTGGCAGCGCGAATTTCCTCAATTTGGAAGCGGAGCATATCCATGCGCTGCGCCAGCATCCGTTCGTCCTGGCGCAGGCTGGTTAGTTCGCGGCGAATGGTGTTGAGGGCGGTCACTTCTTTGGCAACGGCCGTTCTTTCCCCATCCACCCGTGCATAAGCATCCAGCACTGGCAAATGGGCACTGGGTTTGAGCAGCGACAAATGCTCCCCTTGCCCATGAATGTCAATCAACGGCTCGGCCACTTCGCGCAGCACCGATAGGCTGACGGCTCGGCCATTGACGCGGCAAATATTACGGCCGTTCATCCGCAGTTCGCGGGTCAGCAAAATGGCATCGCTTTCGTCCTCGTCTTCCAGCCCCTGGGCTTCGAGGATGGGCAAAACGGCCGTTTTTGTCCCCCCATCCAGCGCAAACATCGCCTCCACATACGCCTCGTCACACCCCGCCCGCACCAGGCTAGTGTCCGCCCGCCCCCCCAAAATCAGCATCACCGCATCCAAAATAATGGACTTCCCCGCCCCGGTTTCCCCGGTCAACACGTTAAACCCCGCGTCAAACCGCAGCCGCAGCTCATCAATAATTGCCAAATTGCGTATGAACAGTTCGTTTAGCATAATGCCTAACCTGGACAAGCCAGAATCAAGAAGTCTCACGCGAAGGCGCAAAGACGCAAAGAGTTTGTCCTTCGCGGCTTTGCGCCTTTGCGTGCTAAAGTTTCTTTATTTGCGTTCAAAAATCTCATCGTTAAGGTTGTAGAAATTTTATTTCATTTGGTAGAAAGCCGCACCCGTGGCGACAAACAGATAAATACCCGGCATCAGCAGCCCAATAAGGCCACGGGCACCGCCGAAAAAGGCGGCCAACAGCGGCAGCAATAAAAATGGCAGTGCTCCCAAGATAACCATTGCCGCCACGGTGTGGGGCAAATAGCGCCCACGCCGCCCACCAATGGCCCGCTTTGCCAGCCGCCCAATAAAGCTGCCAACGGCACCGCTAACGGCAAAAATAATGAAAAAGAGCAGAAAACCACCCAGCCCTCCAAGCTGTACTACCAAAAAACCCGCCAAAAGGCTGAGGGGCAACGCTACGGCCGGGGCAACCAGATAGTCACTGGGTTTGGCGTTGAAAAAAATATCTTCGGCTTCGCGCTGGCAAACGGGGCAAATGTAGCCGACCGGGGTTTTGTGGGTGCATTCAATGCAGATGGGGCGGTTGCAGTTGTAGCAGCGCAGCGAGGTTTCACGGTCGGGGTGCCGGTAGCAGACGAGGTCGTAGGTTTCTTCGGCTACAACGGGTTCGTCGTCAGAAGGGAAAACGGCCGTTTTTACCTCTTCCTCCGTGGCTGTTGGTGGGGGAGAAACGGCCGTTTCTACCGCCTCAGCCATCTGCCCACTCTCCAGCCAGGCCAACCCCTCAGCCGCCTCCTTGTTGTCCGGCTCCAACGCCAGCACCCGCTCATACGCCGCCCGTTTCTCCGCCTCCGACCCCGCCACCTGCGCCAGTCCCAGCCACGCCGCCGCCGCTTCCGGTGCTTCGACCAAAATTTCTTGGTAAAGCTGTTCGGCTGCCGCCCGCTTACCCGCCTCCGCCACCCGATCCGCCTGCCGCAGCAGCGTCCGCAGCCGCACTTCACTCATCGTCATAAGCTCAAAACCTCAGATTTATCTCACCACTATCCGCGTTCTTCCGTGTTCGTCCGCGTCCTATTTGTTCCCCATCCATCTATCCAGATCGAGGGGTATGATACCCCAACCGCCGCATCAGGCGACGGTAAAAATAGCCGGAGCTTTCAACGCGGGCAAATGAGCAGACGTGGGGATGTTTTTGGATGGCAATCTCGTCGCCATCCAAAAGCTGTACGCCGCTTTGTCCGTCGGCCGTCAGCATGGCCTCATGATCCATATGGATTACAATGCTGATTTCTGCCTCCTCATGTAGCACCAACGCCCGATCCAGGCTGAGGTGGGCGGCGACGGGGACAACGACAAAGTTTTGCAACTGCGGCGGCAGCAGGGGGCCGCCGGCCGCCATCGAATACGCCGTTGAGCCAGTCGGGGTAGCCACAATCAGGGCATCAGCGGTGTAGACGGTCACGAGGTCGCCATCCACGTAGAGATGAAGCCGCAGCACCCGCGCCTGTTGCCCGCGCCCCACCACCACGTCGTTAAGGGCGGCAAAGCTTTCGTGCAAACGGCCGTTTCGCCGCAAATCTGCCTGGATCATCAAACGACGCTCGATCCAGAAACGGCCGTTTAGCACCTTCTCCAGCTTCTCCGGCCAATCCGTCACCTGCGCCTCGCTCAAAAACCCCACCCGCCCCAGGTTAATACCCAAAATCGGTACATCGCATGACAGCGACAAATGCGCCGTTTTCAGCGTCGAGCCATCTCCGCCCAACACCACCAGCAGCGATGACCCCGGCAGGTGGCTTTGCACCGCCTCATCCGCATCTGTTGGCGCAACCCAACCCGCCACGCCCCGCGCCGCCAGCCACGCCAAAATGTCCTCACTCAGCGGTCGCGCTTGCTCAACTTTCGGATGATAAAGAATGCCTACTTTGTCCATGTGCCGTACAAGACTACAAGTAGCAAGTGGCAAGTGGCAGGTAATCAAAGTGACCTGCCACTTGCCACTTGCTACCTGTTACGATTGCCGTAGCCACGCCACCAACTCATCCGCTGCCATCGTCACCTGCTCCCCGCCCAGCAACGGACGAACCGTTACCTGATTTTTCGCCACCTCTTCCTCGCCTAAAATCAGAACGTAGTGGATGCCAGCGCGGTTGGCTTCGCGCATTTGGCTTTTCATGCTGCGCCGCCCGCGGGCAAACGCCAGCCGGGTGGCAATGCCCACCTCACGAAGAGAAAAGGCCAGCTCAACGGCACGCTGCTTAGTGGTACCGCCAAAATGCGCCACCATAACCTGCGGCAAGGCAGGAGCTGGCGGCACAACGCCCTGCTCCTTCATGCCCAAAATGATGCGCTCGATGCCGCTGCCAAAGCCGACCCCAGGAACGGCCGTTCCCCCAATCGCCTCCGACAACCCATCATACCGCCCGCCACCACAAACGGCCGCTTGCGCCCCAATCCCCTGCGCCCATACCTCAAACACCGTTTTGACGTAATAATCCAGCCCGCGCACCAGCCGGAAATTGACCGAATACGGCTGCTTGAGCGTTTCCAACAGCCCGCGCAGTTCGGCAAAATGGTCGGCGCAGTCGGCGCATAGATTGTCGGCAATGTGGGGCGCACCCGCCAGCAAAGCATCCATCCCCGGCTCCTTGCTGTCCAGCACCCGCAGCGCGTTGCGCCGCATTCGCTCCTGGTCAACCAGTGCCAATTTGTCGCTATGCTCGGCCAAATACGCCTTGAGCTTGTCAATGTAGCCAGGGCGACAAACGGGGCAGCCGGTGCTGTTTAGCTGGAAGGTTAGCCCCTGATACCCCAGCGAACGGTAGACGTTCATCGCCAGCATCATCACTTCCAAGTCGGCGGCGGGGTCGGTTTCGCCCAAAATTTCGGCGTTAAATTGGCTGTGCTGGCGGTAACGGCCGGCTTGCGGCCGTTCGCGGCGGAAGTTTGGCCCCAAAATAAACAGCTTCACCGGCTGCGGCCAGCTTGCCATGCCGTTTTGCAAATAGGCCCGCATAAAACCGGCGGTAAATTCCGGCCGCAAGGTGATGGAAGAACCATCTTCTTCCTCAATGGTATACATCTCTTTCTGCACAAAGACATCGGAAGCGGTTCCCACGCCCCGTGCATACAGTTCGGTATATTCAATGATGGGCAGGTCAATGCGCTCAAAGCCGTACTGGTTCGCCAGTCGGTTTGCCGTCGTCATCACCATGTCCCAATAGCGCCAATCCTCAGGCAGCACATCTTGCATACCTGTTACACGTTGAATTGATGACACAAATGCCTCCCAAATGGTGGCTTGTCAGGCCAAGTCTATTAACGAAACCTTGTTGCAATATAGGTGTCATACCCGCGTAGGCGGGTATCCATCTTGGGCATCAGCATGGATTCCCGCCTGCGCGGGAATGACAACCCTTTTTGTAACGCTTACAGGAAAACCTGTATAGTTATGAAACTTTATTATAACGGTTCTTGGGCAGATAACGTAGGTAAAAACGAAGAAGAGATTGGGAGACTGGGAGATTGAGAGACTTTTTAATCTCCCAATCTCTCAATCTCTATTTTTAGAGGTCACGCCAACCGTTCGTAACATTGGCGGTTGACGCTGCACTTGCTGCACTTGGCCCAGTCGTTGTGGCTGCGGACTACATCGTTGGCGCTCATGTTCTGGCGCATTTCGGCCAGCAAATCGAGCAGATCGTCTTCCAGTTCGTCGGTGTAATCAATGGCAAATGCTTTGTCGCGGTATTGCAGGATGCCATAGACGGGTCGTACCCCGTAATTGGCCTCGACCAGAAAGCAGTAGGCGGCCAGTTGCAGCACGTGGGAATCCCAGGGAACCTCTGGGGCGCGACCGGATTTTAGCTCGACGGGCACAATCATGCCGTCGGCTTCCTCAACCAGATAGTCGGGTTTGCCCACCAACCGCACGTCGGGGGCGGTGAGGGTGTCGTTGTTGGGGAACCAGGTGCCGGTGTCGGTGTAGATGATGTTGCCCGGTTTGGCAACCCGGCCTCATCCTGCTCCTGGTTAGCGGACAGCCACAGCCAGCCGGCCAACACCAGCATAAATAGCACAAATAGCAAGGGAAACGCACTCCAGAACATGGTTGGGCAAAACGGCCGTTAATTACAGCCAATAATTCATCACTTGAAACACCACAAAGGTGACCACACAAAAGAGAACGCCATAAGCCAGCCGCCGCTTCCAGATGATTTGCTGGACTAAACGGCCGTTTTTCTCATGATACCGCGTCCCAGCCTCCAGCTCGCGCACATTTTGCGGCTGCGCCCCACGCGCCCGCTTCAGCCACCAGGCGCGGTGGCAATAGAGATAGTCGGTAATTTCGCTTGCGCGAACCCAGTGATAGCTCATGTGTTCTAATTTAGCGCGTTGGCCGAAGACTGTCAAGGGGTGTTTGTGAAGAAG
The DNA here is from genome assembly GCA_020432595.1 of Anaerolineales bacterium. Next base: position 9,919 of record JAGQGA010000079.1, read on the forward strand.
GCGGGAAGGTGGGAGGGCAAAATTATTTGACGTGGTGCGTGGTGCGTGGTGCGTGCCAATACGCACCACGCACCACGCACCAAATTTGGCGGCATGGAATGGGGATGCGGCGTTGGCAGAGTTGGGGGTGATGGGCAAAACGGCCGTTTCTTCCCCCCACTTCCACGACACTGCCACCATCCTCCTGCTCACCACCGCCATCAGCATCGCCTCCCAGGTCGTCGCCTCCCAGCTTTATGACCTCATCAAAAGCAAAACCAGCAAACAGCCAGAGGTCATCGAAATCGAGCAGCCCAACGGCAGCAAGATCATCATCATCAAAAACGTATAGGGGCGGGACGGTGCGGATAGGCGCAGCCCAAAACAAATGGCATCTTCTCCGCACCGTCTCGCCCTTTCTAAACCGCAAACGGGGTTTTCGGTACAAACCAGGGCGAGACGACCGGGAGACAAGGCCAACCGAGTGGCACGCGCCAATCCCGGTCGTCCCACCCCCACCATTCTATGGTATCATTACCAAAAATCGTTTCCGGAAACCAAGCGCATGAAAATAACCATCACCCAAACCGAACCCAACAGCAGCGGCCCCTTCGCCGCCGCCGTCCAGTTTGACGACGGCCCCCGCCACCCCGTCACCATCAGCGACCCGTTTGATGCCCAGGCCGAGGACGAACTCCGCTGGTACTTTGAAGAGTGGCTCACCTTCCCCTTTACCGGGCAGGTGCGGGCACGCGATGCCGCCGCCAGCACCGCCGCCTATGGCGAACGGCTGTTTGAGCAGGTCTTGACGGATCGTAAGCTGTATTCTCGCTATTTTTCGGCCGTTTCCCAGCGCGGCATCAGCAGCCTCCGCTTTGAAATCTCCGGCAGTCCTGCCTTCCACGCCCTTCACTGGGAAACCCTCAAAGACCCCGACCAGCCCAAGCCATTTGCCATTGAATGCCCCTTTGTGCGCCAAAACGAGCAAATGCCCAGCATGGATGTCGTTCCCAAACCCTCCCCCACGCTCAACATTTTGCTGGTGGTGGCGCGGCCGCGTGGCCGGGGCGATGTCGGCTACCGCACCATCTCCCGGCCGCTGGTGGAGAGCCTGCGCGATGGCAAGCTCCGCGCCAACATCGAAATTGTCCGCCCCGGCACCTACCGGGCGCTGGTGGATCATTTAGAGGCCAGCCGCAGCCAGCACGGGGATGGCTACTACCACATCATCCATTTTGACCTCCACGGCAGCCTGCTGACCTATGAGCAGTACCAGCATTTGGAGCAGGGCAACGCCGCCAGCCAGCTTGTCTACAAGGGGTACGGCCAGCCGGAGGTGGCGGCCTACGATGGCTTCAAGGCATTTTTGGCCTTTAACGGCGCCCAGGAGGGGAAAAGCGACCTGGTGCTGGACAGCGTCATTGCCGACCTGCTGCAAAGCCACCAGATACCGATTGCCATTCTCAACGCCTGCCAGTCGGGGATGCAGGTGGGGGCGCAGGAGACGAGCTTGGGCAGCCGGCTGATGGCGGCCGGGGTGCAATCGGCGCTGGCGATGGGGTATTCGGTGACGGTGAGCGCGGCGGAGCGGCTGATGCGCCACCTGTACCGCCACCTGCTGGCCGGGGAGGAACTGGGGCAGGCGATTCGGCGGGCGCGGCTGGAGCTGTATAACGACAAGGAGCGGCGGGCGGCGTTTGACCGGCGGATTATGCTTGAAGATTGGCTGCTGCCGGTGGTTTACCAAAATCGGGAGGTAAAGCTGCCGCTGACGGGGTTTGCCACGCCGCAAGCCGAGGCCGCCCACTGGCAGCAGCAAAGCGAACGGTTTGTTGCCCCGGAGCCAGCCTATGGCTTTGTGGGGCGGGATGTGGATATTTTGACGGTGGAAAACCGGCTGCTGGCGGCTGAGGCGGGTAACCCGGCGGCCAACGTGCTGCTGCTGCAGGGGATGGGCGGGGCGGGCAAGACGACGCTGCTGCACCACCTGATGCAGTGGTGGCAGACGACGCGGCTGGTGGACAAGCTCTTTTATTTTGGCTATGACGAAAAGGCGTATACGGCGGCGCAAATTGTGGACGCGGTGGCGCATCAGTTGTATGGGCTGGCCTATGTGGCCCTGGGGGAAGCGGCGCAGCAGGCCAAGGTGGTGCATACGCTGTGCAGCGAACGCCATTTGCTGGTGCTGGACAATTTGGAGTCGGTGACGGGGGCGGCACTGGCGATTCAGCACACGCTGGACGCCGCCGAGCAGGAGCGGCTGCGCGACTTTGTGGGCAAGCTGGCCGGGGGCAAAACGCTGGTGCTGCTCGGTTCACGCGGCCGCGAAGAGTGGCTCGTAGGACGATTTTCCAAATCGTCCCTCTACGAACTCCCCGGCCTCGACCCCCAAGCCGCCTCCAACCTGGCAGAGCGGATTTTGCAACGGCTGGGAAAATCGAATTACGCCAGCGCCCCCGCACACCAGCAGCCATTTCAGCAGTTGCTCAAGCTGCTGGACGGCCACCCGCTGGCGCTGGAGATTGTGCTGGCAAATTTGGCCCGCCAAACCCCGGCCGAACTGCTGGCGGCGTTTACGGAAGGGGCGGAAGGGGTGGACATTGCCAGCGACGGCGAGTTGTGGGCCGACAAAACGAAAAGCATTTTGCGCTGTGTCGAGTACAGCCACAGCAACCTTTCCCCCGATGCCCAAAGCCTGCTGGCCTGTCTAACCCCCTTTACCGGCGTGTTCAACGCCAACCTAATAACCCAATACACCAATAACCTAAAAACCCAGCCCGCCCTGGCTCACCTCCCCTACGACCAATGGGGCACCGTTTTGCGAGAGGCGATGGATTGGGGGCTGCTGACACCCCACGAGGCAGGGGGCGGCTATTTGCGGCTGCAGCCCATTTTGCCCTACTTTTTGCGGCAGCGGCTGGCCGACCCGGCGCAAACCGCTGCCCGCGCCGCCGTAGAAACCGCCTTCCGCACCCATTACGACGGCGTGGGCGGGGCGTTGGCACATCTCATCAAAAGCAAAGAGCCGCAGCAGCGGCAGGTGGGGCAGACACTCATCAACCTCGAATACGAGAACTTGACGACGGCATTGAAATATGCGCTGGCCGATCAAGTTAATATTCTTGAACTCTACAAACCCTTAGCTTTTTATCTTGATGTGGTGCAAGACAATAGACGCGGCTTGGAATTAGGGGAAACCGTTCTGAAAAGCATGGATGCTTATCCCTCAGAGCGTTTGACAGGGTTGTTAGGGGCAACGTTTGCCGGAATCATTGATAACATTGCCAAACGACAACTCTTAACCCAGCGATATAGCGAGGCGCAAACGACATACGAACGCGCCCTGGATTTGGTTGAAAAGCTGGCTGATTATCCCGAAGCAGAACGGGGCAAACTGTTGGCAAGCGTACACCACCAGTTGGGCATGGTGGCGCAGGCGCAGCGGCAGTGGGAAACGGCCGTTTCCCATTACCAGCAGGCCTTGGCGATCTTCATCGAATTCAACGACCGCTACAGACAGGCCAGCACCTACCACAATTTGGGGCATATTGCGCAGGAGCAGCGGCAGTGGGAAACGGCCGTTTCCCATTACCAGCAGGCTTTGGCGATCTGCATCGAATTCAACGACCGCTACAACCAGGCCAGCACCTACCACCAGTTGGGCATGGTGGCGCAGGAGCAGCGGCAGTGGGAAACGGCCGTTTCCCATTACCAGCAGGCGTTGGCGATCTTCATCGAATTCAAGGACGGCTACAAAAAGGCAAGAACCTAGCACAGGGAAAGAGAGA
>JAGQGA010000007.1 GCA_020432595.1 Anaerolineales bacterium
GAGGGTTGCTTCGCCCCATTCCGTCAACGCTTCCTGAATAATGACCCCATACAGGTCATGAACATTAATCCGCTCATTATTTAGCCAACGTTGAAAGCGACGCACGCTGCTTTGGGCATACTGTGCCCGGCTGTCCACATAAGGTGCCCACTCGGTGAGATTGACCGTTTTGCTCATGATCAGACCAACGACCATCCAGGCCAGCGTATAAAAGTGGCGTTTATCCAGCCATTTGTGATATTGACCGAGAATCGTTACCAAGGTATTGTACAAACTGAGAGTGCTTTTCATCTTTATCTTCCTTTTTAGTGGTGAATCAAGAAAGATAACCTGTTTTCAGGTTTTGGAAAGCACTCCATTTTGAGTTTTGTCAGTCAAGCAGGATAAGAATCTGTGTGCATCCGTGTTTATCTGTGGTTAAAAAACGGCCGTTTTCCCCCACCCACCCCCAACATGCTATAATCATTTCATCGTCATCCAAAAAGGAGAAAACGATGGCTATAGTCACAACCCCCTACCAAACCGAAAACAAAGTCCGCATTGTCACGGCGGCCTCGCTGTTTGACGGCCACGATGCCGCCATCAACATCATGCGGCGTATTTTGCAGGCCTCAGGCGCAGAAGTTATCCATTTGGGCCACAACCGCTCCGTCGGCGAAATCGTCGAGGCGGCGGTGCAGGAAGATGCCCAGGCCATTGCCGTCACCTCCTACCAGGGCGGCCACCTCGAATTCTTCAAATATATGCACGACCTGCTGGACGAACAGGGGGCGGGCGACATCCAGATTTTTGGCGGCGGCGGTGGCACCATTTTGCCAGACGAAATCGAAGAACTGCACGCCTACGGCATTGCCCGGCTCTATTCCCCCGACGACGGCCGTTTTTTGGGGCTTCAGGGCATGATCAACGACCTGCTGCAAAAGGCAGACCGTCCCACCGGGCAGCTAGACGAAGCTACCGTCCACAGCTTTGGGCAGCGGTTTGGGGTAGTGGGGGTAAATGGGCGGGGAGGAACGGCCGTTAAAGCCCCAGCAGCCACCGTCCCCCTCACCAACCGTCAGCTTGGGCGGCTTCTTTCCGCCGTCGAAAACGAACCCGACTGCGCCGCCCCTATCATGGAAGCCGTGCGCCAGCAGTTGGCCGCGCAACCCCACCCTCCCGTGCTGGGCATCACCGGCACCGGCGGCGCGGGTAAATCATCGCTGATAGACGAACTGATTCGCCGCTTTTTGCTCGACTTCCCCGACAAGCGGCTGGCAATCGTTTCCGTGGACCCCTCCAAGCGGCGCAGCGGCGGGGCGCTGCTGGGCGACCGCATCCGCATGAACGCTGTCCACAACCAACGGGTTTACATGCGTTCGCTGGCGACCCGGCAGAGCAACCTGGCTCTTTCGCGCCATATTGCCGATGTGTTGGGGGTGTTAAAAACGGCCGTTTTTGACCTCATCATCCTCGAAACCTCCGGCATCGGGCAATCCGACACCGAAATCGTAGACTTCTCCGACGTGGCCCTCTACGTCATGACCCCCGAATTTGGTGCCGCCTCGCAGCTCGAAAAGATAGACATGCTCGACTTTGCCGACATCATCGCCATCAACAAATTTGACAAACGGGGCGCACCCGATGCCCTGCGCGACGTGCGGCGGCAGTACAAACGCAACCACGCCCTCTGGCACGCCAGCGATGATGACATGCCCGTCTACGGCACCATCGCCTCCCAATTCAACGACCCCGGCACCAACCAGCTTTACCACGCCCTGATGACCATCATCAGCGACAAAACCGAAACCGATTTGCGCCCCCGGCTTGATTTGCCCCTGGGCGAATCGGCCAAACAGGTCATCATTCCCCCGGCACGGGTGCGCTACCTCTCGGAAATCGCTGAAACCATTCGCGGCTACGACCAGTGGGTGGAACAACAGGCCGCCGTCGCCCAAAAGCTCTACGGCCTGCACCAATCCATCGCCACCCTGCAAAGCAGCGATTTAGACGACAAAGACCGGCTCATTAAAGGGCTGGAAGCACTATTTGCCCAAACAAACGTGCAGCTTGACCACGCCAACCAGCAGCTTGTGCAGCAGTGGCCGCAAAAAGTGGCTCAATATCGCGGCGAGGAATATCTCTACACGGTGCGCGGGCGGGAAATTCGCGTTCCCACCCACACCACCACCCTCTCCCACAACCGCATCCCCCGCGTGTCGCTGCCGCGCTATGAAGCGTGGGGCGATGTACTGCGCTGGCAGTTACGCGAAAACGTGCCGGGCGAATTCCCCTTTGCCGCCGGGGTGTTCCCCTTCAAGCGGGAAAACGAAGACCCGACGCGCATGTTTGCGGGCGAAGGCGGCCCCGAACGCACCAACCGCCGCTTCCACTACGTGTCGCTGGGGCAACCCGCCAAACGGCTCTCCACGGCGTTTGATTCGGTGACACTCTATGGCAACGACCCCGCCTACCGCCCCGACATCTACGGCAAAGTAGGCAACTCCGGCGTGTCGATCCCCAGCTTGGACGCGGCCAAAAAGCTGTACAGCGGCTTTGACCTGTGCGACCCGACGACTTCGGTCAGCATGACGATCAACGGCCCGGCCGCCACCGTGTTGGCCTTTTTCCTCAATGCCGCCATTGACCAGCAGTGCGAAAAATATATCCGCGCCCACGGGCTGGAAAATCTGGTGGAAGCCAAGCTGCGACAAATTTATGATGAGCGCGGGCTGGCGCGGCCGGCCTATGCCGGGGAACTGCCGGAGGGCAACGACGGGCTGGGGCTGCTGCTGTTGGGGATCACCGGCGACCAGGTGCTGCCGGCCGATAGTTACGCCAAAATCAAGGCCGATACCCTGACCAAGGTGCGCGGCACGGTGCAGGCCGACATCCTAAAGGAAGATCAGGCGCAAAACACCTGCATTTTCTCCACCGAGTATTCGCTGCGGATGCAGGGGGATATTCAGCAATATTTTATTGACCACCGCGTGCGGAACTTCTATTCGGTTTCGATTTCGGGCTACCACATTGCCGAGGCAGGGGCAAACCCGATTTCGCAACTGGCGTTTACACTGGCGAATGGCTTTACCTTTGTCGAATATTATTTGTCGCGGGGGATGGACATTAACCAGTTTGCCCCCAACTTCTCCTTCTTTTTCTCCAACGGGGTTGACCCGGAGTATGCGGTGATTGGGCGAGTGGCGCGGCGCATTTGGGCCAAGGCGCTCAAGCTGAAATATGGGGCGGATGAACGGGCGCAAAAGCTGAAATACCACATTCAAACAAGCGGCCGTTCGCTCCACGCCCAGGAAATCTCCTTCAACGACATCCGTACCACGCTGCAAGCCCTCTACGCCATCTACGACAACTGCAACTCGCTCCACACCAACGCTTACGATGAGGCGATCACCACCCCCACCGAAGAGTCGGTGCGGCGGGCGATGGCGATTCAGATGATCATCAATCATGAGCTGGGGATGACGAAGAATGAGAATCCGCTGCAAGGGGCGTTTATTATTGAAGAGCTGACCGACCTGGTGGAGGAGGCGGTGCTGCTGGAGTTTGACCGGCTGACGGAGCGGGGCGGGGTGCTGGGGGCAATGGAAACGATGTACCAGCGGAGCAAAATTCAGGAAGAGTCGCTCTATTACGAGGGTCTAAAGCACAGTGGCGAACTGCCGATTATTGGGGTCAACACCTTTTTGTCCGATGATGGCTCGCCAACGGTGCTGCCGCGTGAGGTGATTCGCTCGACAACGGCTGAAAAAGAGCATCAGATTGCCCAAATCGAGGCGCTGCACGACTGCTGGCGGGAAGAGGGGGAGATGTTGTTGAGAGGGGTGGCGGAAACGGCCGTTTGCAACGGCAACATCTTCACCGCCCTCATGGAAGCCAGCAAACGCTGCTCCCTCGGCCAAATTACCGAAGCCATGTACGCCGTCGGCGGCCAATACCGCCGTAACATGTAGCGATACTGAGCATGGGAACGTTTCACATGCAAGTAACAGGTCGCAAGTGGCAAGTTTTGTCAGCAAGCGGGACTTGCCACCTGCCACTTGCCACTTGTAGCCAAGTTGAGCCAATGAGGTGAATCATTAATTGGCAAGCACTGTTTAAACTATTTGGGTATCCCATTGTCGCCCTAGGCATTGGCGTGGAAAGCATTGGCATTCCGGCGCCGGGCGAGACCATTTTGCTGGTGACGGCAGCGAGCGCGGCCACGGGCTTGGGGCGCATTGAATGGGTCATTTTTGCGGCCGCGATGGGGGCTTTTTTGGGCGACAACATCGCCTTTAACCTGGGGCGGCGGCACGGCCGCGCCATTTTGACCCGCGTGGCGCACCTGAGCAGCGACCAGTTGGCCCGCAGCGAGGCTTTTTTTGAGCGACATGGCCCAAAAGCGGTTTTTATTGCTCGCTTTATCCCGCTGGTGCGGATGGTTTCGGCCTATTTGGCGGGGATCAACCAGATGGTTCCGCGCACTTTTATCCTCTACGACTTGGCGGGTTGTGTCAGTTGGGCCGTTCTGATTGGCACGTTGGGGTTTGTTTTTGGCAAAAATTTGAGCGTGTTGGAGCCAATTTTGCGCCGTGTGGGTGGGGTGCTTGTGGCCGTTTTGCTGGTGGGGGTGCTGCTGCTGTGGCTTAACCGGCAGTGGCGAGAAAATCAGCATGAGGCAAGCAACGGCCGTTTGGGGATTGCGTTTGCCTGGCTGCAAGGGCGTTGGCAGCGGATGGCGCAACAAGGGGGACGCTGGCTGTTGGTTTATGGCTTATTGATTGTGCTGAGTGGCTGGGCGGTGGGGGTTTTGATTGATGATTGGGTGGAAAATGAGCCGGAGCTGTACCAGCGAGATATTGTGGTGGCGCAGTGGCTGCGGCTGGGGGCGGAGGAGGTGCCAGCGTGGGTGGATGAGGTGGCGTTGGCGGGGGATGTGCGGCTGTTGGCGGGGGTAGTGGGGTTAACGGCCGTTTATCTCTGGCTACAAAAACAGCGTCGTTTTGCTATGTGGACGCTGCTAACCTTTGGCGGGGCGTTGTTGTTAGGGTGGGGGCTGCAGATGGTGCTAAAACGGCCGTTGCCGCCGTTCCCAGAACAGATGTGGGAGCTAACTCCCTACGCCTTCCCGCATCTATCCAGCTTGATGGCCGTGGTGGTCTATGGTTGGCTGGCCTATTTGTGGGGTCAGCCGCGTGGCTGGGCGGCCAAGGTGAATGGGGCGACGCTGGCGGTCTTTGGGTCTATTGTTATTGGCATTACCGGGCTGTATCTGCATCAGGCGCATCTAAGTGATGTGCTGGTGGCACTGCCGCTGGGGTTTTTATGGCTGGGGCTGGCGCTGGCGTTGGCGAGCAGTGAGAGGGTGGCGGTGCGGGTGTAGGGTGGATGGGTGTGGTATGGTGGAAAAAACGGCCGTTGTTTGTTTCCCCCAATTTTTCCCCTTCGGTCAATCTGGTGTGGTATCTAATGGTATAATGAATATATGGCAGCAAAAGACATTTATCACGATTACCCGCCCCACTTTGGAGGATTTAAACATGCTCATCGTCACGTTTGATCTGAAAAAGGAGCAAATTGCCAGATGGATCACCTAGGACAATACCGCCAAGTTATTCGGCAGATCATTAGGGCGATTGCATCCTCTTAAGTTGTCCTTTATCTATTGCCTAACCCATGTCATTTCGACGAGTCCGCGAGGAGAAATCCCGTTCCCGTTACCCAATAGGAGCGGGATTCCTCGGAGGACCTCGGAATGACATAGTTGCTAGGGCGATTGCATACTCGCCCTAGCAGATCATTGAGGAGTATGCTCAATACGAGCCTAGCGTAGGGGATATTGAGGTTGAGGTTATCTTTGATGATGAGGCTGGGCACTACGAACTCATGCACACTGGTTGGACAGGTCCCTATCGTGTGCATGGCAGCGTTATTCACATTGATATTCGCAAGGGCAAGGTCTGGCTACAGCACGATGGAACAGATGCCCGAATTGCCGAGCAACTAGTTGAGGCAGGTATACCCAAACACGACATCGTTTTGGGGTTTCAAGAGCCAGGCATACGCGAGCATTCGGGATTTGCGCTTGTCTAAAGCAATTTATTAGAGCTATGAACAAAGAACAGTGGGAAAAAGATGTTGTTGAGCCAACGCTCAAGCGGTTTGCCGAGCGGAAGGCGCGATTTGAAACGAGTTCTGGCATTGAAATAGATCGGCTGGCGGTGCCGGCCGACGAAAATGGTGACTATGCCGCCAGGCTGGGGTATCCGGGCGAATATCCGTTCACGCGGGGGGTACAGCCCACGATGTATCGCGGCCGCTTTTGGACCATGCGCCAATATGCGGGCTTTAGCACCGCCAAAGAGTCGAACGAGCGGTACAAATTTTTGCTGGCGCAGGGGCAAACCGGGCTGTCGGTGGCCTTTGATTTGCCCACCCAAATTGGCTACGACTCCGACGACCTGATGGCGTTGGGGGAAGTGGGCAAGGTGGGGGTCAGCATCCCCAGCCTCGACGACATGGCCGTGCTGCTGGACGGCATTCCGCTGGACAAGGTGAGCATCAGCATGACCATCAACGCCCCAGCCGCCATTTTGCTGGCGATGGTGATTGCCGTGGGCAAGCGGCAGGGGGTGCCGATGCACAAGTTGCGCGGCACCATCCAGAACGACATTTTGAAGGAGTATATCGCTCGTGGCACCTACATCTTCCCGCCCAAACCCTCGATGCGGCTGATTACCGATGTCTTTGATTTTTGCGCCCGCGAAGTGCCGAACTGGAACACCATTTCGGTGTCGGGCTACCACATTCGGGAGGCGGGGTGTACGGCCGTTCAGGAAATCGCCTTTACGCTGGCAAACGGCATTGCTTATGTCCAGGCAGCGGTGGATGCCGGGCTAGACATTGACCAGTTTGCCGACCAGATTTCCTTTTTCTTCAACAGCCACAACAACTTTTTGGAAGAAATTGCCAAATTCCGGGCGGCGCGACGGCTGTGGGCCGATATTATGCGCCACCGTTTTGGGGCGAAAAAGCCGCAAAGCTGGCGATTGCGCTTCCACACGCAAACGGCCGGTTCTACGCTGACCGCCCAGCAGCCAGAAAACAACGTGGTACGGGTAGCCTTGCAAGCGTTGGCGGCAGTGCTGGGTGGCACGCAAAGCCTGCACACCAACGGCCGCGACGAAGCGTTATCCCTGCCGACTGAGGATGCGGTGCAAATTGCCCTCCGCACGCAGCAAATTATTGCTTATGAAAGCGGGGTGGCGGATACGATTGACCCGCTGGCGGGGTCGTATTACCTTGAGCAGTTGACAGATGAGTTGGAAAACAGGGCGCGGGCGTATATTGAGGCGATTGATGGGATGGGTGGGGCATTAACGGCCGTTGAGACCGGCTACATCCAAAACGAAATCCAGGAAGCCGCCTACCGCTATCAGCGCGGGCTGGAAGATGGCGAGGAAGTGGTGGTGGGGGTGAATCGCTTTGTGCAGGACGAGAGCGTTAAAATTGACCTAATGAAGCTTGACCCCGCCATTGAAGAAGCACAGCGGGCGCAACTGGCCGCCCTGCGGCAGCGGCGTGATAACAACAAAGTGGCTGAACTCCGCACCCAGCTTGCCGCCGCCGCCCAAACCCGCGAAAATCTGCTGCCGCTGTTTGTTACCTGCGTGGAAAACGACATGACGTTGGGCGAAATTTGCCACACGCTGCGCGGCGTTTGGGGTGAATATCAACCGACTTTTTGAGCGTTGCCTAGATGTTATTATCGTACAGATCGGCTATTGGGAAGCATAGGTCATAATCCCCCCAGAGAAGGTCACCATATTCAACGGTAAAGTGTTGAAAACGTTGAAGGTCAAGATATTTGCGAATCTGAGGGTGATTAGAGGCCATGAAAAAAGGCGCAAAGTCAACCGTTTGCTCGACACCATTGTTAAAAAACAAGCGAATTCGATAATCACCGTCGTAAATAACTTGTTCGACAGAGATGACGGGTTTTTCCGATAATCTTTTTATCAATTTAGGCATGGTGACAATAAAGACAATCCCAATATGTTGATACTTTGTATTATAACATGAAACCAAAGTGCAGTTCCATCAAGACAGGGAGTTGAGGATGATCAAAAAAATTAGCCACATTGCGATTGTTGTTCCTGAGTTAGAGGAGTCAATGGGGTTTTGGGTGGAGGCGCTGGGGCTACCGCTGTCACACATGGAGCATGTGGCGGACCAGGGGGTAGATGTAGCGTTTTTACCGGCCGGTGAGAGCGATGTTGAACTGCTACAACCGTTAGACGGCGAGAGCGGTGTGGGACGCTATTTGCAAAAGTATGGGCCGGGGATGCACCACATTTGCTTTGAGGTGGATGACATTGAGCAGACGCTGGAACGGTTGAAGAAGGCTAACGTACCACTTATTAACGAAGAGCCGACGATTGGGACAGGGGGGAAAAAGATCGCCTTTATTCACCCCAAAGGGACTGGCGGGGTGCTGGTGGAACTGTATGAATTGACGGCCGAGGAGCCGGTGCGCCGTTTGGAGAGCTTGCTGAGTATGCCGCGTCGTTTTCAGGAGTCGAGCAGCGTCTATGTAGAGGGGATTCGGTCGTTTTTGGCAAGCTGGCGGACAGAGCGGTAGGCACGAACACAATGAAAGGATGCTAACGTGATGAAGTTTGACACATGGTTATTGGGGCATGATTTGCGGCAGATGCCGGGGCTTTCGCAGCAGATTGAGGCGATGGGGTTTGATGGGATGTGGACGGCGGAGGCGGGGAAGGATCCGTTTTTTCCCCTGCTGCTGGTGGCGGAGCATACGCAGAAGGTCACGTTGGGGACTTCAATTGCGACGGCGTTTCCGCGCACGCCCACGATCTTGGCCCATATGGCGTGGGATTTGGCGGCGTATAGCAACGGCCGTTTTATCCTGGGTCTTGGCACACAGGTGCGGGCGCATAACGAACGCCGTTTGGGGGTGGCATGGGAGAAGCCAATCAAGCGGATGCGGGAGACAATTGAGGCGATGCACGCCATTTGGGACTGCTGGCAAAACGGCACGCCGCTGCGGTATGAGGGGGAGTTTTTTAACCTGAGCCTGATGACCCCCTTTTTTAGCGGTCAGCGGCTGACCGTACCGCGTCCACCGGTGTATATTTCGGCTATCAATGAGCAAATGCTCAAGCTGGCGGGCAAAGTGTGCGACGGGGCGCAGCTGCACCCGTTTCATTCGCTGCGCTATTTGAAAGAGTTTGCGCTGCCGGTGATTGAGGCGGGGTTGCGGGAAAACGGCCGTTTGCGCTCCGATTTCACCGCCAACGGCTCCGTGTTTGTCATTCCCACCGATGGCGACGTGCCGGTGGCCGAATACGAAGCCCACACCAAGGGGCAAATGGCCTACTATATGAGTACGCCAGCCTACCGGGTGGTGCTGGAAATGCACGGCTGGGTGGAGGTTGGCAAACAATTAAGCGTGCTGGCGCGGCAGGGGACGTGGGACGAAATGCCCAAGCTGCTGACGGACGAAATGGTAGATACGTTTACCATCAGTGGCAAATGGAGCGAACTGCCCCGAATTGCCAAAGCGCGGTATGAGGGGGTGCTGGATCGGCTCAATTTTTACCTACCTTATAAGCCGGGGGCTGATGATGCGGGTTGGGCAGCGGCGATTGCGGGCTTTAAAAGTGATTAAGAAAATAGGACGCAGATTTGCCTGTATGTGCCGCGGTTGTGCAACAACATCTTCCTGATGGCTCTTTTATCAGGACAATCGTGTAAATCTGCTTCCTGTTTACGAAAAAAGCCCCGAACCAGCTTGGCCGTTTCGGGGCTTTTTTCTGACAGGTGTCGTATGCGAACTATTTGTGAATGGTGGGCAGATAAATGAAATGGATTGATGTACCAACAGTAATGGTTACGGTAGCCGTATTTGACTCTCTTCCTTCATTGTCCATGACCCGATATCCAAGGGTGTCTGTGCCGACAAAACCAGCATCAGGCGTGTAGGTAATCGCCCCAGAACTGGGATTAACGGACACAGTGCCGTTGCTTGGTTCAGCCACAATAGTGACGGTGCTGGGGTTCAGGCTGCCGTCGGGGTCGCTGTCGTTGGCGAGGATGTCAATGATAACGGCCGTTTCCACCTCCGTCCTCCCCACATCATCAGCCGCATGAGGGCGCAGGTTCTCCGTCACCTCAAAGGCGCGGCTGTTGCTGGCATTCCCAGCCGCTACCGAGAGCGTTCCCGTTCCCGACGCAGTAGCCATCAGCGTTGTGGTCGCCACACCCTCAGCGTTGGTGGCGACTGTTGTGGCTGCCAGTAGACCTAGGGTGGTGCTAAACGCAATCTCACGGTTAGCCACGGGCTGACCCAAGCCATCAAACAGGGTGGCAGTGACGGTTGCCGTACCGTCAATCCCGATTTCTGTTGGATTGACTTGCAGCAGCAATTGCGCGTTACCCTCGAAGTTTTGCCCCACTAGACGGGCAACCAGAAAATCACCCGTCGAGACAACAGGAACGGCCGTATAATCGTTGAGCGTCTCGCTGTAGGTTCCCTCAATAACCGTCCCATCCTCTTTCACTTCGCCGCTGAAAACAACCTGCTGCGTCGCGGTGCGCCCGGCAATGAGGCGGCTAAAAACATCGGTCTGGAAGCTGATTTGCTTTGTCGCTTCGTCGTAACTGCCAGACACAGGGACATCAGATTCATACAAAGTGCTACAGTCGCTGCACAGTGTCCCGGTAACGGAACCATCGCTGCCAATGTTCAGGTTAAAGCCAAGTTCCATGATGCCCAACTGCACCGGCGTATTCACATACATGCTGCCGACATAGGTATTGGCATCGTTGGCTTGTTGCCATCTGGTAGCCTGACCGGCAGACGCTTGCGCCGCAGTACTCTGTTGGGCGGCGCGAACGGCCGTTTCCCACTTCGGCATCTCTTCCGCCAAACCCGCCACCACTTCGGCTGGAACTGGCAATCCGTGCGTCTCTGCCTCAACCCGCTGCCGCTCAAGCTCGGCCAAACGCTGGAACGAAGAGGGAGTGACATAGGTGGTGTCCATCCGAATTTCAATGTCTTGGAGCTTGCTTAAATCAAGCTTGGTATTTTCAGTGGGATTGTTCAGATCAATCGTAATACGCCATTGGGTTGCGGCTACACTTAGATTAAAGAAATTATCAGCGATGAGGTTGACATTGGGTTCAGCCGTTAGCCCTAAATTGACGTGAGTCGTCATCACAGCATCTCTTCGATTGGGGTCAAAACCGGGCGGCAACGAGTGACCAATCATTAAGGCCGGCCCCGGATCGTATGACACCTCATCCAGGCTACCATTACGATAGGTCGCTTGCCCCCCGTGGCTGAGGGTGACTTTGGGCAAATCGCCTGCAAATATGGCTGGGTCTTGCGTGGTGACCATATTGAGCCAGACACCCCGGCAGCCCACCGCCGTCCTACACCCTGGATCGCCCTCATTGCCTGAGCTGGTGCGCGAGATACGGTTGTTGAAGACACCATGCACGAATTTGGGATCATCAAGGGTGGTGCTAAAGAGGAAGACAATGCTATCAAACCCGGTTTCGTTGTTGGTAATCCGGCTTTCTTGCAGCAAGGTTTGGAAACGGGCATTACGAACGGCCGTTACTTCTTCAGGCGTTAAATTCCCATCCGGGTTCAAATTCTCATCGCTCAACCCTAGCAAATCCTCAACCAACGAAAGCCGATAAGTCACTTTTGAGAACTGCGTATTTGGAAGCCCAGCGTAATCGCTGGCTAACTTATTGAGAAATGCCCGCAGATTAGTCACATTACGTACCCGATACAGCTCGTGCATGTAGCTAACAGGGTGAAGGGTGTGATATTCCAAGGCCTTAGCCGTGAGATAAGCCGCCTGGGTCGCTTGGTCTAACGTGCGGGCGACTTCCAGAGCCGCACCATCACGGAACAGGCGGAAGTATGGCTTAGACAGATAGCTCTCTTGGATAGAGGCAATAGTCCCTTGCCGTTGAGTCAGCGTAAGCAGATATTGCTCAACCAGCAGATTGTGTTCAGACACCATTTTATTAAACTGGGTTTGGGCAATTTGCAGTTCAATCAATAGCTCCGTCTGCTCTAGCAACAAATCAAAAACAAGCTGTTGGCTGTCCAAGGCGGTTAGACGCGCCTCCTTTTCCGCCTCCTTGAGGGTAATGAGGGAATCATATTGACCGATAATGGCATCGTTGGGCGAATAGACAAACTCGCTGGTAGAAATGTGAACCCGTTCCAGGTTAACGCCGGCCGTGCTGTTGAGCGCAAATTCAAGCGAGGTTTCGTTGCTGACGCTACAACCCCCAAGGAGACAGCCAAGAGGATTCGCCTCAACCTTGATGGTTGTCTTGTTGCTAGCCGTCGTTGAGAAAGAGCTATTGAGATAATCCGTTTCTGAATTTGAGGTAGCCACACTTTGCGTACTCTGCATGGCGTTGAGCTTGCCAATGGCAATTTGATAGGCGCTAATATCTTGAGCCGTGCCTAAGGTAATTCTCATGCGCTCATTCGACAATTCTTCCTCTCGACGAATACGCTCGATGTTGTTTTCGATACGGCGTGCTACCAAAGACACTTCTTTTTCAGCCGCCAACATATCCCAATAATTTTGCCCCATTAAGCCCGACGTTTCGGCTGGGCCATCAATTTTGCCGTTGTTGTTCGGGTCTTTGAAGCCACAGGTCTCAAAATCTTTTAGCCCATCACCGTTGTTGTCGGTGCTGGCACCGCAAAGCACCGTCAAATCATTGTCAAAATCGTTTTCCAGAGCAGTCAGTTCGTTTTGCAGGTCATTAAATTTTTCATCAAACGTGCGTTGGCTGCCCCGCAGATCGTCATCAGCTTGTTTGGCGCTATTCAATAAACCACCATATTCATTACAGGTCACAGGGTCGCCACAGGTGAAGTTCAGCAATTCTTCAAATGTTTTTAAGGGAACAAATGTATTTTCGTAGCCAAGCGGGTTGAGACCTGCCCGAATATTCTGCGCCTGTTGTTCCAAGCGACGAATATTGTTCATTATGTCGCGCCCGCCGTTTTCCATAAAGCTCAATTTGCTTTCATCAACCTCGGTAGTGGCAGGATCATCGGCCGTGAGGGCGGCGGCTTGACGCGCCAAAGCGGCGGCCTGCAAATATTGCGCCTCCATTGCTTTTTCCAAGCGGGTCAGGGCGACCTGATCCCCATTTCCGCCCAATAGCCTATCTCGTTTGGCTAGCTCGGTGAGGGCGGTGACGGTGCGCTCACTGGCCGCGCTAAATAGCTGGAATTCGCGGTCGGTGAACAGATCACCAATAAAGGTGTCGGTGGCACTGTTAAGATTGAAGTTGAGAGTATAGAGCAGCATTTCGATGCTCAGGTTGTAATGATGCAAGGCACGCTCTAGCTGTTTTTGCTCATTTCGCACCAATTGTTCTGTATCGGTGCCATTGGTGCTAAAGGGGAGACGAAGGGCATCAACCATAAATTCGTTGCCAAAAATGAGGTGAATGTTAGCGATTTCGCGGGTTGATTCCAGTAGCCCAAATATCCCCAAATCACGAACGCGATCATTTTGCCCATCGGCTCCCTTGCTGATGCTGCCATCGCCGTTGACGGTGATTGTGTCAAAATTAAAGGTGAGGTTGGCTGGTTCGGCCACCACGAGGGCAGCAAAGAGGCGTTGAGCGTCGATCATTTGGTTACGAATGTCGCTGGAGCCTGAACTAGCGCCTGTGCTTAAATCGCCATTGGGGACGCGGCGTGTCTTTTGCTGTTGGCTTAACTCGTCCCAAGTGGGGCAGTAGCCGTAGAGGTCGAGTTTGAGCTGGTCGCCGGGGTCGTCTACATTTTGGGGGATGGCACCCACGCCCACATACGGCTCGTCGTAGTCGGCACAGAAGCGCCAGTATAAACGGCCGTTATTAAAATCAAGATAATTATTTTGAATCCCGGTAACGCTAAAGCTACAGGCATCGGGGTCATTATTGTTGGCAACACAGGTCGCGGGGTCAAGCCGCTGCAATTCACGCGACCGAAAGTGGCTGCCGGTATCTAGCAAGGCTTGAGCCAGCGTGTAGGCATCAAGATAATCCTGCTTAGTTAATTTAGTTGGTGGCGCACTGTCCGAAGTTAAGGTCAAGCTCCCTGTCGGATCGCTGCTGGTAGCTCCCAATGGGCTAAAATCAGCCGCCGTTAGCTTAGCTGGCTCGCCTGTTTGTGCCGAGCCAGTTGCAAGGCCGAGGCCAGCCAGCAAAAAGAGCAGGAGCAAGGGAATGATCAGCCTTGGTAATGATAGTCGTTTCATCCATCTATCCTTTACAGATAGGGTCGAGGCCTGCCTCGACCCTACGACAACGTGTTCCATTAGCGAGTCCGGCAGATTTTGAGCAGGTTGGTATATGGGGGGACAGTGTTGATGGTTTGGGTGCCAGTGTGGCTGAGCTGGGGGATAGCCACAGTGTGAGAATGCGCACCGGCCGCTCCTACTGCTAACGTGCCTACTGCATGATAATGGTTGCCTTCTCCGCGTGCGTTTTGTGCGGCAGGTGGCTCCGCTACAAGAATTGCCTGATCAGTCCAACCATTATTAAATTCTTTCACAAAGTAGTTACCCTCTCCGGGGTCGCCCAGACTAACATTTGCTACCGAGCCAGTAGCACCGCTAATCGGATGCGGATGGTTTCCTGCTGTTGCGGTGGAGATTCCGATAGCAACAGACGACGCATTGCTGAATTGAATGGTTTGTTGGGCAGCACCCCCTGTGGTTAGCTCCCCACTATTTTGTGTCGCGCCTCGTACCATTTGACCACGCAGATCAGGCGTAGCCTGCCCGTTGTAAGGGCTGAGCGGGTCGTTAATAACAGAGCCATCACAAGCCACAAAACCATCGGGAATGGGGATGTTAACGTTGGGGCGCCACCAATCAACGACACCACCAACAGGAACGCCATTGTGGGCATCTTCAGCTTGTACGGCATAGGGTACACCGGACAATCGTTCGCGGGGCATCATTTCGGCAAAGGGGGCAACCGTAACGCCAATAAAGCGATCAGCACTATCGGTAAAGATGGCAGCAGGGATATCCTTGATAGTAGCACTAAAGTTGCCGCTATGAACAGCGATGCCGTTAAGCGTTTGGGTGAAAAGAGGGTTGGGTGTGCCCATGGATTCATAGATTTTAAAGGTGATGTCGTATTCACCATCAGCGATTGGGTTGTTGTCGCTGTCGCGGAGGGTGCCACGATAGTTGAAGCTAGTGGGAACGGCAGGAACGGCCACTGTGGCCGAATCTTGTTCTAGTTTGCTAAACGCAGCATTGACTACTTGCTCATGGCCGAAGAAGGCCAAGCTGCCGTAGGCGGTAGCGAGCGTGATAACAATAAGACCAATCCATTGTGCTAAGGTGTTGAACTTTTTAAGCATGGGGAGACTCTCCTTATGATTTGTCATACATCCAAATTTGTAACTTTGAGTATAGCGGTTGAATTTATGGAGTTTGTCCCCATATATGATAGGATCGGGGGGACAAAAAGGGGGACAGTTATGTATTTTGGGTTGATAATGGTTGAGGGCACTCGATGACAGAGATTTTGGCGGCTGGGGGATGGCTACAGAAGCGGCGTGAGGCTTGCGGGCTAACGCGCAAAGCGTTGGCGGAGCTGGTTGCCTGTTCGCCGGACACGATTAAAAAGATTGAGGGGGAGATAAGACGGCCGTCTTTGCAAATTGCCCACCTTTTGGCTGAACACCTGCACATTCCCGCCGCTCACCACGACCCGTTTATCCGCTTTGTGCGCGGTCAATTTGTGCCGCATTTGCTGGCACCCCATGAACTGCTCCCGCAAGCAGCAGCGCGGCCGGATCGGTATAAAGTGCTAGTGCGGCTGGAGGCGTTGCCAGAGCAGAAGTTGTTTGGGATTGAGGCGGCGCGGCAGCGGGTGGTGGAGGTGGTGAGGCAGGCAGAACGGCCGTTTCTCATCTCCCTCGAAGGACTGGGCGGCATTGGCAAAACCTCCCTAGCTAATGAGGTCGTGCATCACTTTTTAGGGCAGGATCGTTTTGTGGACATTGGCTGGGTCAGCGCCAAGCAGGAAGCGTATGTCACCGGGCGCGGCATCCAGCCAACGCATAAGCCAGCTCTAGATGCCGATTCGCTCGTTGACTTTCTGCTGGCACAGATCGCCGACGGCCCCTATCCCCTGGGTGACCGCGCCGCCAAACGCGCCGCCCTCACCCAGCTTCTCAAAGAAAAGCCGTGCCTGGTTGTGATTGATAATTTGGAAACGGCCGTTGACTACCTCACCCTGCTCCCCCTGCTGCGAACGCTGGCTGGGCCAACCAAATTTCTCATCACCAGCCGCATGAGCCTGCAAAACGAAAGCGATGTTTTTTGCTATAGCCTCAAATCGTTGAGCGAAGCAGACGCGCTGGCTTTTTTGCGCCATGAGGCAACCGTCCAAAACGTGCGGCCGCTGCTGGCGGCTGGCGAGCCATCGCTGCAAAGGATTTTCCAGACGGTGGGGGGCAATCCGCTGGCACTCAAGCTCATCATTGGTCAGGCGCACTTTTTGCCGCTGGAGCATATTTTGGAGAATTTGCGGCTGGCGCAAGAGGTGCAGGTAGACCAGCTTTATGCCTATATTTATTGGCAGGCGTGGCAGATGCTGGATGAAAACGGCCGTAAATTATTCCTCAGCCTGCCCGTCGTGCCCAACGGCACCTTTAGCCAGCTTGCCATTGCCAGCCAGCTCACGCGGCTGCCCTTGCAGCAGGCGCTGACTAGCTTGCGCTCCTTGTCGCTGGTGGAGGTGGGCGGAGAGCTTGACGAGCCGCGCTATCGGCTGCACCGTTTAACCGAGACCTTTTTGCTCCATGAGGTGCTGCATTTGCAAGAGGGGGGGGAAACGGCCGTTTCTGACGAGAGCCACACCTTTGCCGAGCGCGTACAAATCATGGTCAGTCATTGGCAAAGCAACCGTGCCATTCAGCAAATTGATGTGGAAACGCTGGATAAAGAAAGAGAAGGCATTCTTCAAGCCCTGCATTTCGGTTTGCAACTGCCAGCCGCTTGGCCCGTCGTCAAAGCGTTGATATTGGAACTCTCCAGCTACATGGAGCGGCGCGGCCATTGGCAAGCATGGCAACAAACCTTGGAGCAAGCAATTGAGGTTGCCCAGCAGTTGACCGACACAGAGGGCGAAATCAAGTTGACAAACCTGCGTGGCCGCACTTTGCAGCGGCAAGGAGACACCCTAGGCGTAATCCGCAACTATCGCCGCGTCATTCGCTTGGCAAAACAAACCCATAACCAAGTTGAAGAAGCCCGCGCCTGTTCCAACTTAGGCTTTACCTATATTGACGGGCAACGCTGGTGGCGATCAGAGGTTTTGTCTTGCCATGCGCTGCAAATTTTTGAGGAGTTGGGGCATCGGCACGGGCAAGCCCACACGCACAATCATTTGGGGCTGCTGTATCTGACAAACGGCCGTTGGGAGGAGGCTGCCGCACATCTGCAAACGGCCTGCCGCATTTGGGAGAATGAAAATGATCAGCATGGCCTGCTACGTGGCCTAGCCAATCTAGGATACCTTTACAATGAAATGGACCAACCCAAAGAAAGTGTTGTCTATTTGCAGAAAGCCCTGACCTGTGCTGAAACAAGCGGTGAGCATGGCGAAACGCCCCATATCTTTCTGAACCTAGCAGTCGCTTATGAAAAGTTGCGGGATCTGGGGCAGGCCGAAATCGTTGCCAAACAAGCGGAAATGCTTTATCAGAAGCAGGCAAATGTATTAGGCCTGTGTCGTTCTTGGGAAAGCCTCGGTCGAATTTATGATCAAACGCAGCAGCCAGAAAGGGCGGAAGGGTATTTTATGGCGGCCTTGGAAGGGTATCGGCGTTTAAATCATGGGGAAGGGGAAAAACGGGTCAATCATAACCGGCAAATTGTTGGCTCAACCGCTTAGGCGATAACAAGGACAGCGGCTAAGAGAGTGGGAGATTAGCCGTATCTAGCCTGCTAATCCCTCAACCTCTTAGCCAACGCTTGGATACCCAGTACGCTAGCAGCCCCCGCCGCTGCCAGCACCAAGACCACAAGCATGGGTGCTGGGAATGGTGTCTACACCAAACTGGGTGGCAACGAAGCCGCTACCAAATGTTAAAGCTAAGGCCAACCACAGGGCGGCTATTGTTTGTTTTATTCTAAAGGTTTTCATCTGTACAATCTCCTAATTGATACATCCGTTGATTGATAAGGAGGGTGTTGAGATGGAATTCCCTGGTGAGTCATTCACCAGCTTGCAAGAAATCGAACCCTTATAGACAGAGCATAAAAGATGGCTCTCATGCGGGTATCATGGAACTATCATGAGGCGGTGAACAGTAATCGGTAATCGGTAATCGGTAATCAGTAATCGGTGGCTTAACTGGTTACTGATTACTGGTTACTGGTTACTGATTACTGGTTGCTGGTTACTGGTTACGATTAAATATGCTACAGATCGAATGTCTTGGTGGGTTTGAGGTACGGCTGCACAAACGGCCGTTAACCCGCTTCTACAGCCAAAAGAGCAAAGCATTGCTCGCCTACCTGGCTGTGGAGGCCGGGCGCAGCTTGGATCGCTCCCATCTGGCGGGGTTGCTGTGGCCCGACTATCCCGAAAAACGGGCGCGGCACAGCTTGTCCCAAACGCTAACGACGTTGCGAAAGGATTTGGGGGGTGCCGATGTAACGGCCGTTTTCCTGCACAGCACTGCCCAGACACTCCGCTTTGAGGCAAGCGAGACCGTTTTTGTGGATGTATTGGCTTTTGCGGCGCAGCAAACGGCCGTTCGCCAGCACAACCACGCCAACCCCCTCACCTGCACCGATTGCCTACTACGGCTCCAGCAAGCGGCCGATCTCTACACAGGCCCCTTTCTTCATCAATTTATGCTAGATGACAGCGATCTCTTTGAAGAGTGGCTCAGCGCACGGCGTGAACACCTCTTACAGCAAGCCGTAGATGTTTTCACCCGCTTGGGCGACAGCTATGCTGCCCAGAAACGACTGGAGGAGGCACTGCAAGTTGGGCAGCGGTTATTGGAAATCGTTCCCTGGCAAGAGTCTGCCCATCACCAGCGCATGTCGCTGCTGGCGCAGCAAGGCCAGCGCATCCAGGCTTTGGCGCAGTACGACCTGCTTTGTGACGTGCTGCTGGCGGAGTTTGGCATTGAACCGGCGGAAGAGACAACCTTACTCTGGCACGCCATCAAAACGGGCAGCAGCCCCACCCCGGCAACTGCCAGAAATGGGGCAGTCGTCTCATTGCCGGGAAACACCACCCCTTTCATTGGGCGCGAGCCGGAAATGGCGCTGCTTAACCAACGGTTATCTGAGCAGGCGTATCGGCTGATTTCATTGGTGGGGCCGGGTGGCATTGGCAAGTCACGGCTTGCTTTAGAAGCTGCCCGCAACAACGCGCAGCTATTTGCCGACGGCGTTTGTTTTGTCCCTTTGGCCGCCATGCAGCAACCTGAGGAGGTGCCAGTAGCCATCGCCACGGAGCTGGGCTTGATGTTTGACAGCAGCAACCAGTCACCCCAGCAGCAGCTATTGGCGGCGTTGCGCCCCAAACAGATGCTCCTTTTGTTGGATAACCTTGAGCATTTGTTGGGGAACGAAACGGCCGTTTCCCCCCTCATTGACCTTCTGCTCGAACTATTGCGCCAAGCCCCGGCCCTGCTGCTGCTAACCACCTCGCGTGAACAGCTAAATCTTCAGGTGGAAGATTTGCACCTGCTGCATGGGCTGCCCATTCCTGAAACAAACGACCTGACGACTGCCAAACGCTTTGCTGCCGTGCGCCTCTTTTGTGATCGAGCCTATCGGCTGCAAAAATCTTTCCAACTAACCCACGCCAATCTCGCTGACGTGATCCGTATCTGCAAACTGGTTGAAGGATTGCCGCTGGGCATTGAACTGGCGGCAACCTGGATTCGCGATCTGGATTGCGCCGGTATTGCCCAGGCGCTGGAAAGCAGTGCCGAGCTGCTGCAAACAACGGCGCGTGACGTGGTGCCACAGCATCGCAGCGTCCATGCGGCCTTTGCCCATTCCTGGCAGCTTCTCACGGCTCAGGAGCAAGCGGTAGTGTCTCAGTTGGCTATCTTCCCCGGCAGCTTCTCAGCGGCGGCAGCCGTGGCGGTGGCGGGAGCTACGCCGCTGCTGCTGGCTCGTCTGGGTCATAAAAGCTTGGTTCGTGGGGTGGAAAACGGCCGTTATGACCTCCACAGCCTACTGCGCCGCTTCTCCCTGGAAAAGCTCGCCGAAAACAGCACCCAAGCACAAGCAGCCCAGCAGCGCCACAGCGACTACTACCTAAACTTTGTGACGCAACGCAGCCTCTCCCTGCATGGCGATGCCCCTCAACTGGCCCTCACAGAGATACGCCAGGAGCTAGAGAACGTGCGCCAAGCGTGGCAGTGGAGCATCGACAACGCCCACTTTACGCCCATCGTTGAAGGCAACTTTTTAGCCAGTCTGATCCGTTTCTATCTTTCAACTGGTTTGAGAGCAGAAGGCGAAAGCACATTTGAGTATGCCCTGCACCATGTGGAACATATTGCCGAACACGCTCCCCACACCTACCAACTGCGCCAAAACTTGCTCGCAGCCTTGGCCGAAATGTTGATCCCGCAGAGCAAATTTGAATCAGCCATTGCCCATGCCGAAGCCGTGATCGCCTTGGCCGTTGCTCACCAAGATGTGGCCGGTCAAGCGTGGGGGCAGCATTTACTCGGTGCCGCCTATGCCAAAAAGGGGGATCTTGTTACCGCCTACCAACACCTGAAAACAGCCTTGGCATTGGCTCATCAAGCTGGGCAACTAGCCAAGGAAAGTGAAATTCTCCGCTTTCTCGGCACCACCGCCCGCGACCTTGGCGACCGCGTTCAGGCAGCACGCTATCTGGAACAAGCTTTGGCAATGAATCGGGAAAGGGGCAACCGCACCCGCGAGCAGGCAGATTTACTCTTTTTGGGCGCAGTCTACATGGAGCGTTACGATTATGTGCCCGCCTTACGCTATATACAGGATGCCTTACAGCTGATCAAGACGACGGGAGATCAAGGCATGGAAGCTCGGATCGAAAACAGTACCGGCTTTGGGTTAGCGGCTCTCGGACGATATGAAGCGGCACTGGATCATCACCATAATTCACGTCGGATTGCCTTACAGATTGGAGATCCGTTTCAGGAAAGCCATGCCCTGCACAATTTATGCACCGTTAGCCGCAAGCTAGGTCGTTTGGAAATGGCGGAATCCTATGGCCGCGAGGCATTGCGCTTGGGGCTTGAAAACAAGTTGTTGAATCCCGAAGCGTGTGCTTGGCACCATCTCGGCTATCTGTTCTTGGATGCTGGGCGGCTAGTAGAGGCTGCTGATGCCTTTGCTCATGCACGAACCGCCTGGATCGCCTTGAGCGATACCGTGTTGGCTATGGAGGCGACGGCTGGCGAGGCGGAGATTGCCTTGCAGCAGGGCCAAATGGCTATGGCACTGGCCAAGGCGGAGACGGTGTTGGCGTATATGTCTGAAAACCAGTTGGAAGGGGCGGATGAGCCTTTTCAAGTCTATTTGAGCTTATATCGCGTTTTGCAAGCCAACAATGATCCCCGCGCCCCAGCTCTGTTGGCCGAGGCACAGCAGCTGATCGGGGAGCGTGCCAGCTTGTTGCCAGATGAGGAAACGCGCCGGACCTTTCTGGTTAATATTCCAGCTCACCAAGCCATTATGGCGTTGGTTGAGCCAGCCAATCCTACATAGCCGTAGATACCTTTGCTAAATCGGGTTAGCTGGAAAGGCGATTGGCTTGAATCGTGAATATTGCGGAGCGGTGGTCTTCTTTGTGCGGCAGTTGATCATAGGTTGCTAGTAAACGACTTTCTAATTCGGCAACTTCAAACCGAGCTTTAAGCAGCGTGTCTAAAATCAAGCTCGGATCCGTACCGCCCAATTCGAGTTTACCCAGTGAATATTTGAGGGAGATTTCCCACAAGTTGATGCCCGATATGAGTTTGTTGTTAAGGTAGGACTGGTAAAGGTCAAAGGACAAAAACGGTTAGGGTCGAAATAGTGGGAGAGGCTGGTATACTCATAGGCGAATAGATTTTATGAATTGGAAGAGGAAGCAATGAGCAAACAATTTAAGGCGATGGTCGTGGCAGAAACGGCCGTTAATACCTACCAACGAACCATTCAAACGCGGTCAACCGATGATTTGCCAGCCGGCGATCTGCTGATTCGCGTCCATTATTCATCGCTCAACTACAAAGATGGGCTTTCGGCCAGCGGCAACAAGGGCGTGACCCGCAACTATCCCCACACACCCGGTATTGATGCCGCTGGGGTGGTGGTGGAAAGCAGCCACACCGATTTTGCTCCCGGCAATGAGGTGCTGGTCATTGGCTATGACCTGGGGATGAATACCGACGGTGGGTTTGGCGAATATATTCGCGTTCCGGCCGGCTGGGCGGTGGCGCGGCCAGAAGGGTTGTCGCTGCGCGACAGCATGATTTGGGGAACGGCCGGTTTTACAGCGGCCATGTCGGTGGAACGGCTGGTCAACCACCCTATTACCCCCGACCAGGGGGAGATTTTGGTGACGGGTGCGACGGGCGGTGTGGGCAGCGTGGCGGTGGCACTGCTGGCGAAGCTGGGCTATCGGGTGGTGGCGGCCACGGGCAAGGCAGATAAACACGACTTTTTGCGCGAGTTGGGGGCGGCGGGAGTGGTAGGGCGGGAGGTGGTGAGTGATGATGGAAAACGGCCGTTATTAAAAACCCGCTGGGCCGGCGCAGTGGATACCGTTGGCGGCGCAATCCTCGTCAACGCCCTCAAAACCACCCAATACGGCGGAGCCGTCACCTGCTGCGGACTGGTCGCCTCGCCCACTCTCGATGCCACCGTCTTTCCCTTTATCTTGCGCGGCATCACCCTCTACGGTATTGATTCCGTGGAGTGCAACCTAGCTTACCGCGCCCACATCTGGCAAAAAATTGCCACCGACTACAAGCTGCCCAATCTGGAAATGCTGGCAACTGAACGCACGCTAGAAGAGCTTGACCCTGAAATTGACCTGATTCTAAAAGGGCAGCAATCGGGTCGTATCTTGGTTACGATGGCCTAAAATAAGCGTCAGGAAAGTAAAGTGGCTGTTGCCCTCTGGCGGCATTTGTGAATTATTGGACAAAAGCCCCTAGTTGGGTTAACATTTTTACTAGGTTGCCGGATTGTGTCTGGTAGCTGGCTCATTCAAAACACCCGTATGTAAATATAATTATCAACAGAAACCATTAATTCTTTAGGAAACTGTGTGGCTCCCTGTTGACTGATGACTGATAACTGATTCAAGGAGGTTGGTGCATGGCGACCCTTGCCCCAGATTTCAAAAATATTGCTGATGTTTTCCTGAAGCAAATTCAGGACTTCAACCCTGTTGTCGAAGCCCGCAGTGTGGGAACGGTAACGGCCGTTTATGATGGTATTGCCCTCGTTGGCGGTTTAGCTGATGTAAAAGCTGGTGAACTGGTTCAATTTGGTAATGGAACCGCTGGGTTGGCGCTTGACTTACAAGCCGAAGCGGTCGGTGTCGTTATCATGGGCGACTACGCTGACATTGAAGTTGGCAACGAAGTTCGGGCGACGGGGCGCATTGCATCCGTTCCCGTTGGGGATGCCCTGGTTGGCCGTGTAGTTGACCCGCTTGGGCAGCCACTGGATGGTAAGGGGCCGATTAACGCAACGGCCGTTATGCCCATTCAGCGCACGGCACCCGGCGTAATCGAACGTAAAGGTGTAGACACCCCCGTTCAAACAGGTATTCTTGCCATTGACGCGATGTTCCCCATTGGTCGTGGTCAGCGTGAGTTGATCATTGGCGACCGCCAAACTGGTAAAACCGCCATTTGCCTCGATACCATCATCAACCAAAAGGGCGGGGACATGATCTGCATCTACGTTGCCATTGGGCAACGTGTGGGGCAGGTTGCCCAGGTTGTCAGCACGCTGGAAAAGTATGGGGCGATGGAATACACCACCGTGGTGGTAGCTGGTGCCTCCGACCCGGCACCGCTGCAATATTTTGCTCCTTATGCCGGTACTGCCATTGGTGAGGCATTTATGGAACAGGGCAAGGATGCTCTGGTTATTTACGACGACCTCTCCAAGCACGCTTGGGCATACCGCCAAATGTCGCTTATTCTGCGCCGCCCCCCTGGCCGTGAAGCGTATCCTGGCGACATTTTCTCCCTCCACAGCACCCTGCTCGAACGTTCCGTGCGTCTCCGCGATGAGTTTGTCATCGTTGAAAAAGGGACAGACGTTGCCAGAGGAACGACAGCCGGCATTGATGGCAAGCTCTATTTTGGTAACCTAGCCGAGGAAGAACTTGAGAAAGCCATGCACGCCTTGGGTGACGAAGACAAATACGAAGTAGTCAAAGTCCCCGGCTCTGGTGGTTCTCTAACGGCACTGCCGATTATTGAAACGCTGTTGGGCGACGTGTCGGCCTATATCCCAACCAACGTTATCTCTATTACCGACGGCCAGATCTTTTTGGAGACCGACCTCTTTAATGCGGGGCAACGGCCGGCTATCAACACCGGTCTCTCCGTTTCTCGCGTCGGTAGCGCGGCACAAAAGCGAGCCATGAGTAAAGTGGCGGGTGGTTTGAAAGCCGACCTCTCCCAGTACCGTGAATTGGCTGCTTTTGCTCAATTTGGTTCGGACTTGGATGCTTCCACACAGCGGCAGCTATCTCGCGGTGAGCGTCTTATGGAGCTGTTAAAGCAGCCCCAATATGAACCCATCCGTCTGGATCATCAGGTCATGATGATTTTTGCCGGGTCTCGTGGGCATTTGGATAAGGTGCCAGTAGCAAAAGTGGATGCCTGGGTGCATGATTTCCTGCGCTATATGGACACAGCCCATCCTGAAATTGGTAAACCGATTTTGGAGAAGGGTGCCTGGACAGATAGTATTCAGGATAGCTTGCGGCAAGCGGTTGAAGATTTTAGCGCGAGCTGGTCTGCTTAGTGTAGTAAACAGTAATCAGTAATCAGTAATCAGTTTTCCACTGATTACCGATTACTGATTACCGATTACTGATTACCAACAAGGGAGTTTCTCTTGGCTACAGAACGCGAACTTAATAATCGAATCAAGAGTATCAAAAATATTTCGCAAGTCACCAGCGCATTAGCGGCCGTTTCTGCTTCAAAAGCATCCAAAGCGCAAAAGCAGGTTGAAGCAACGCGAGCTTATGCTGGCAAGGCGTTTGAAATTCTAAACAATTTGGCCTCGCAGCCTGGGGTTGGCTCTACCGGGCATCCTTTGCTAACCGTTCGCAGTGACATTAAAAGCGCAGCCCTCATTCTTATCACGGGTGACCGTGGGTTAGCTGGGGCATATAACACCAACATTGTCTCCACGGCAGAGAAGTTTCTGAGTGCCCTTCATATCCCTGTGCGTATCATTGCCATTGGCCGCAAAGGGCGCGACCTGATGGTGCGGCGTGGGTACAATGTGGTGGCCGCCTTTGATGGCCTGCCCGATTCGCCTTCCATTCTGGATGTGACGCCCATTGCTAAACTGGTCACAGATGACTATCTTAACGGCACAGTTGATGAAGTCTTTGTGGCTTACACAGATTTTATTAACTTGATTAGTCGTCGCCCAACTGTTAAACAGTTGCTACCGCTTAAGCCGCTGGATTTTGAGGGGATGGCGGTATCTGAGTATGTGGCATCGGTTGACTTAACAGGTGTGTCTGAGCGGGTTTACAGCTATGAACCAGGCCCGGCGGAACTGTTGGATGTCATCGTGCCGCGCTTCACACAGCTACAGGTTTATCAGTCGCTGCTGGAGGCTCTGGCGAGTGAACACAGTGCGCGTATGGTTGCTATGAATAACGCAACGGATAACGCGGGTGAACTGGTTGAAATATTAACCCTTGAACGGAATAAGGCACGCCAAGCGAGTATCACAAACGAAATTTTGGATATTGTCGGTGGGGCAGCGGCCTTGGCTGATGGATAGAAATTTTGGGCAAAGAGGCTGGTTGTAAAAACGGCCGTTTTTTGCCCCTTTGGACTTGGAGGAATTATGGCTACTGGCAAAATTTCCGCCATTCGTGGCGTAGTTGTGGACGTAGAATTTTCTAAAGAAGAATTGCCGGAAATTTTCGAGGCCCTCAATGTACAAGGCCCCGACGGCAACTTGGTTCTTGAAGTGCAGCAGCATCTTGGTGGTGGCATGGTGCGTACGGTGGCAATGGGATCCACCGATGGGCTACCGCGTGGGTTAGCTGTAGAAACCACCGGTGCCCCCATCATGGTACCTGTTGGTCGCGTCACCCTGGGGCGTATCTTCGACGTAACGGGCAAGGCCATTGATGGTTACGAAACCCCCAGCGCCGATACCTATTACCCAATTCACCGTGATGCGCCCAAATTTCAGGATCAAAGCACCCAAATCGAAACCTTTGAAACCGGCATGAAGGTTATTGACCTCATCGCCCCTTTCATCAAAGGTGGTAAAACCGGCATCTACGGCGGTGCTGGAACCGGTAAAACCGTTACCATTGCTGAACTCATCCGCTCTGTGGCCCGCGAACACGAAGGCGTGTCCATTTTCGCTGGCGTGGGCGAGCGTACCCGCGAAGGCACCGACCTGTACTACGAAATGCAAGAATACGGCGTGCAAGAATCCGTGGCCATGGTCTTTGGGCAGATGAACGAAACACCCGGCGTGCGTTTGCGCGTGGCGTTGACCGGTCTAGCCATGGCCGAATATTTCCGCGATGAAGGGCGTGACGTGCTGCTCTTCATTGACAACATCTTCCGCTACGTATTGGCAGGTTCAGAAATGTCAGCGCTGCTGGGTCGTATGCCTAGCGCGGTGGGATATCAACCAACCCTGGCTTCCGAGATGGGTGCCCTGCAAGAGCGCATTACCTCGACCAAGAAAGGGTCAATCACTTCCCTGCAAGCCATTTACGTGCCGGCCGACGACTACTCCGACCCGGCTCCTGTAGCAACCTTTGCCCACATTGACGCCAGCTTGACACTGGATCGCGGCGTGTTTGCCAAAGGTATCTTCCCCGCTGTAGACCCGCTGTCGTCCTCCAGCCGCGCTTTGCAGCCCGATGTAGTGGGTGAAGAACATTACCGCACCGCCCGCGAGGTCAAGCAGGTGCTGCAAACCTATAAAGATTTGCAGGACATCATTGCCATTTTGGGTATTGATGAATTGAGTGAAGACCAGAAACTGCTCGTGGCACGGGCACGTAAAATTGAGCGCTTCCTAGGTCAACCCATGTTTGTGGCTGAGAAATTCCACGGCTTACAAGGGCAATACGTTCCGACTAAAGAAACGGTACGCGGTTTCCGCGAAATTTTAGACGGCAAGCATGATGATTTGCCGGAGCAAGCGTTCTACATGGTTGGGACGATTGACCATGCGGTAGAGAAAGCAGCTCGGCTTCGTGCGGCTGCGTAGCTATCAGTAATCAGTGTGCAGTAATTAGTAATCGGTCATTATCAAGCACTGATTACTGATTACTGACTACCGATTACCGACAACTGGACAAAATCATGCCAATGCAATGTGATATTGTCACACAAGAACGATCCGTTTTTAGTGGGCAGGTAAAATCTGTTAGCCTACCCGGTACCGAAGGGCGTATGGGGATTTTGCCAAACCACTCCGCGCTACTGACCACGCTGGGCTATGGCGAGGTTATGATACGCCCAACAGACAGCGACCAAGAGCTATACTTTGCTATCGGTGGTGGCTTTGCCGAAGTGCAGCCAGACAAAATTATCGTTCTTGCAGATTCAGCTGAACATGCCGACGAGATTGATTTGGTGCGGGCTGAGCAAGCCCGTGCACGAGCCGAGCAATTTATGAAGGAAGGTGTACCAGAAGACCCAGAACGGTATGCCCAAATTCAGGCTTCGTTGCGTCGGGCGCAGATTCGGATTGACGTGAGTCGCCGTCGCGGTCATCGCCGGGCCATGCCAGGCATGAGCGTGCCGGAATACGAAGAACATAACAACTAACTGTGGCACTTTTTACTCCCCATATCGCCATTGATTTGGGCACGGTAAGCGTTCTGGTGCATGAAGGGCGCGGCGTGGTGCTGCAAGAACCGTCGGTGGTTGCGATTCGTGAAGATGGCAACAAGACGGTGATTGTGGAGGTTGGCCGTGCGGCGCGTGAAATGTACGGGCGCACACCGGACGAGATTGAGGTGATGCGTCCGCTGCGTGATGGGGTAATTGCTGATTACTTTGTGACGCAGGGGATGCTGGAGTATTTTATTGGAAAAGTAACCGGCCGGTTTCATTTACGCCGGCCGGTTGTAATGATTAGCGTGCCGTACGGTGTAACCAGCGTGGAGCGCCGGGCGGTGCGCGAGGCAGCGTTGGCAGCCGGAGCGCGGGAAGTGCATCTGATCCCGGAACCGCTGGCGGCGGCAATTGGGGCAGGGCTGCCAGTTGGCACACCCACAGGCAATATGGTTGTGGATATGGGCGGTGGCTCCACAGAAGCAGCCGTTGTCTCGATGAACGGCATTGTATGCGCCGAATCGGTGCGTGTGGGTGGCGTGCGGCTGGACGAGGCGATTATTGCCTATATTCGCAAGAAATATAATTTGGTGGTGGGCGAACCGACGGCCGAAGCGATAAAAATTAAAATCGGGTCCGCTGTGCCACTAGATGAACGGCTGGACATGCAGGTGCAAGGGCGGGATCAAGTGGCTGGCTTACCCAAAACGATCGCGATTACCTCGGATGAGGTCGTGGAGGCAATTAGCGAGCCATTGGCAGCAATTGTCAATGTGGTACGCACGGTGCTGGCAAAAACGCCGCCGGAATTGGCCTCGGACATTATTGATCGGGGCATGGCTTTGACAGGTGGCGGAGCATTACTGCGGGAAATTGATGTGCTTTTGACGCAGGAAACGGGGGTTCCGGCTTATGTGGCGGATAACCCAATTGCGTGTACAGCTTTGGGCGCAGGGAAAGCACTAGCTGAACTGCCTATTTTGCAGCGAAGCATTCCTGACCTGTAGTAGCAGTGATCACCCTAATAAGTTACGGCCCCGGTATGCTGCTGCATCGGGGTTTTTTGTTTTTAGAGGTAGTAGGTCATGCGCTGAAGCTGAATGACAGGGTCGCTGTAGCTAACCTGCACACCTTCAGGGACGGTGAGGTGAATGGGTGCATAGCTAAGCAGAGCTTTCACCCCAGCATTAACCAGGCGATCCGTCATTGGCTGCGCGACGTGGGGTGGAATTGCCAGAATTGCGACTTTGATTTGCTTGTGCTTGATGATTTTTTCGAGATCGGTGTCTGGCTGAACAATGAGTTCACCCATTTTTTCCCCCACTTTC
>JAGQGA010000800.1 GCA_020432595.1 Anaerolineales bacterium
CTGGAAAAACCAACGATGGTGGTGGTGCGCCCGTGGAAGTTGCCGTCGCAAACGATGATTTCGGCTTGGTCGCGGGCAACTTTTTTGACTTTGTACCCCCATTTGCGGGCGGCTTTAACGGCCGTTTCCACCGCCTCCGCCCCCGTGTTCATCGGCAGAGCCATCTCATACCCCGTCAGATCGCATAACTCCTGCAAAAACGGCCCCATCTGGTCATTGCGAAACGCCCGCGAAGTCAGCGGGATCCGCTCCATCTGGGCAACTACCGCCGCCATAATCGCCGGATGCCCGTGCCCTTGATTCACCGCCGAATACGCTGCCAAACAATCCAAATATTTCTTTCCATCCACATCATAAACCCACACCCCCTTTCCCCGTTCAATAACCACATCAAGCGGGTGATAGTTATGGGCACTGTATTTGTTCGCCAAATCAATGTAATACTGACTGTTCATGACAACACTATCTCCTAAGACAAAAAAAGCCTGATTTGCATAAATCAGGCTTTGCTCAGACAGTCCGGCTCCCTAAAAGGAAAACCAAACGTCATCTTTTCATCAGTTGTTCGTCCACATCTATCATAATCTACTCAGCGGCATTCGGCAAAAGCAAGATTAAGCTCATTCATTGGCGTTGATTTGCGCCACAATCTCCTCAATGCCAGGCGCATACCCCCCTTTTGTAGCAACGTAAGCAGTAGGCACGTCTAATAACGGTGCAACATAGTCGCTTGGGGCGGCCAATACACCCGTTTCACGGTAAATCGCCACGTGCTTGTCACCATGATAGAACTCCCGCTTAGGATCCTCCAACCCGCGCAGGAGGTGACGTTGGGCAGCTACTTCATCCTCAACCGAACAGACAATCATAAAAACCACGCCCTGTGCCAGAATTGACGGCAACTTTGCTGCCCAGACCTGATGCTGAAACGCCGCCTCAATCACAATGGAAACCTTGCCAGCCAAATAATGTTGCACAATTTCAAAGAAAAGATTGGAAACAATGCCGTTTGTATCTGCGGGAAGCTGGTCATGTTTTACGCCAAAGGTATTTACATACCCCTCTTTGATCTCATCACGTGAGACCACTGGCCGCCACAGCCGCTGGCCGAGTAGCTTGGCTAGTGTTGTCTTTCCCGAACCCGGTCGTCCCGTAACCACAATGCACTTGGGTTTTACACTCATACTCAACCATCCATTAAATGTAAAGGAAGCTTGACATATAGACAGGTTCACTTTACAATAAACGCACACAAACAACTTTTAATAGATACAGATCCCAAATGGAGGCAACCATGATTAACAGCAAAAGAATAAAACAAAGGGCAAAATTCGCTCGCCCACTGCTCATACCGTTTATTTTGTATATTGGGTTATTACCAATAGCTACCTCATGGGCACCTACGATGGAGACACCCTTACTGCGCTATGGCATCGCCTTACTGCCAATCCTCCCTGGTATTTTTCTGGCCTTGGGCACAGTGCGTGCTGCTAAACAATTTGACGAATTGGAACGCCGAATTTTGCTTGAGGCCGCAACATTTAGCTTTTGCTTCACCTTGATTTTAATGGTTAGCCTGGGGCTTCTAAACGTAGTAGGCCTACCAACACCCAATCCTATGCTCATTGCTGCTATCATGGCTTTATTTCTCATCATCGGGAAATTTTGGGGTAACTGGAGGTCTCAATGAAAAATCGGCTGCGCGTTTTGCGAGCCGAACATCAATGGTCACAGGAGCGACTAGCCGATGAATTGGGCGTTTCCCGCCAAACGATTAACGCCATCGAAAATGGTAAATATGACCCCAGCCTACCCTTAGCCTTCAAAATAGCATCCCTCTTCCAATTACTTATTGAAGACATTTTTCAACCAGAGGAAGCGGTAAACCACAAAGCGTGAGTATCTAAAGGCAGATAATATGGCATACCAAGACAACGATCTTGATTATGGCAATTGGCGGATAATCTCAGCACAAATTTCTTCAGGCGTTTTATCCTTGGTATAAACAATCCGTTTCGCTAGTTGTCTGTTTGAAGGATGCCGCAGAAGGTATTCATTTAGCGCAAACAATTCGTTGGTAAACGCCTGTCCTGCCTCATGCAACATCTTGGTCAAACGGCTTTTCAATATCGCCGCCGACTCATCCATATCTGCTGACGGCAAAAGCAGTAACACGTTGGGATATGGTGCCAGCGTATTTTCAACCCGCACTTGCAGAT
>JAGQGA010000801.1 GCA_020432595.1 Anaerolineales bacterium
CATCCAAACCTGGATTGACGAGGCCAAAGACCTCGTCGCCTCCTTCGTTCAGAAAATTTAGTAATGTA
Source organism: Anaerolineales bacterium (assembly GCA_020432595.1). The sequence continues at coordinate 69 of JAGQGA010000801.1, forward strand.
GGGCAATTTTGCCAAACTGCCCTGTTTGCCTGCCTTGTGATAGGCAGGTTTTTTTGTGTCTAAAACGGGCAATTTGGCACATTTGTTCTGTTTTCTCTTGACATATGCTGATATAGGAATATAATGTCAATCATGGCACGGCTACCAACCACGACAGATGTTTTTAACGCCATTGCCGAGCCACAGCGGCGCGACATCATTGCCCTGCTTGCCAACGGCGAAAAATCGGTCAACGATATTGCCGAGGTGCTGGCGTTTAAGCAGCCGCAAACGTCAAAACATTTGCGTGTCTTAAAAGAAGTGGGGTTGGTAAGCGTGCGCCAGGCGGGCAAGCAGCGGCTTTATAAACTGGAAGCCCAAGAGCTAAAACCAGTGTATGACTGGGTGCAGCATTTTGAGCATATCTGGAACGGCCGTTTTGACCGCCTAGCGCAATATCTTGATCAACTGCAAAAAGCAGAGGGACAAAAGAACGATGAGAAAATTGAAGCTACAGGTACAAATGACCGTTGATGGTTTTATTGCCGGGTCAAATGGCGAAATGGATTGGATGACATTCGATTGGGGTGAGGACATTGGCAGCTATGTGACTGACCTCACCGCCAGCGTGGACTGCATTGTGCTGGGGCGAAAGCTGGCAGAGGGGTTTATTCCTCACTGGGCATCCGTTGCCGCTGATCCCAACCACCCCGAAGTTGCCGCCGGCCAGCTATTTTCTAATTTGCCCAAGGTTGTGTTTAGCCAAACGCTAACTGAATCCGCATGGGACAACGCCGTTATCGCCCAGGGGGATTTGGTTGCAGAAATAACACGCCTGAAGCAGCAAGAAGGGAAGGACATCATTGCCTATGGGGGCGGCACATTTGTCTCGAACTTGATCAAGCATGGGTTGATTGATGAATTTCATCTGTTTGTCAACCCGGCGGCCATTGGCAGCGGGATGCCGATTTTTCAGGGGCTTGAGCAGAAGCAGCCGTTATTGCTTAAACACGCGGTGACTTTTGCCTGTGGCATTGTGGTGCTGTGTTACGAACCAAAGCGTAGCTAAATTTTTGTTTTATTGGGGGGTGGGGAGCCGTAAATTCAGTTAGAAAAGGAAAAACATGATGGATATGCAAACGGCCGTTTCCCCCAAGCGGGAACTGGTAATCACCCGCGTCTTTGACGCACCTTGTGCCCTTGTTTGGCAAGCGTGGACAGAGCCAGAACATGTGATGCGCTGGTGGGGGCCAGAGCATTTTACCGCCCCCGTGTGCCAGCTAGATTTCCGCGTTGGTGGCAGCTATTTGTTCTGTATGCAGGCACCCGACGGCCAACGCTTTTGGAGCACGGGCGTTTACAAGGAGATTGTACTCTTGCAGCGCATTGTCTACAGCGACAGCTTTGCCGATGAAGCAGGCAATATTGTGCCAGCCAGCTACTATGGCATGGGGGATGATTTCCCCGCCGAACAGCTTGTCACCCTGACGTTTGAGGATTTGGGGGCGCAAACGCGGCTAACGCTGCACCATGCGGATATGCCCGGCGGTGAGATGGGCGAAATGGCAGCGATGGGCTGGAACCAGTCGCTCGACAAATTGGCGGCGAGCTTGGTGTCGTAAAGAAGTGCGGATGGAGATACTGGGAGACTGAGAGGCTGGTTTAGTCTTCCAGTCTCTTGGTCTCCTTTTCCCATGAATAAGGAGCAACCCATGACCCTTGTCGAATTTATTCAACAGCAGGTGCGGATGACGCTTTGGGCGGAGCCAGAGGCCATGGCGGAGTTGAGCGAGGAAGCATTTAACTGGCAGCCGCCAGGTCGTGCAAACTCGATAGCGGTGACGCTGCTTCATGCGTTTGGGATTGAGGATGCGTTTATCCAGCGCAAACTGCTTGATATGCCTACCATTTGGGAAAGTGGTGGCTGGGCGGCGCAAATTGGGGTGGCTGAGATTCCTGATTTGGGGAATGGGTGGGAAGTGGGGGAAAAACGGCCGTTTTCCCGTTCTCTTATCATGGCCTATGGTCAAGCCGTGCAAGCCGCCACTAATAGCTATCTTGAGACCTTAACACCAGAACTGTTGGCTCAGCCTGTGGAAATGGGCGGCCGGCCGGGTACCGTTGCTGCCCTCCTTTCCATCCTCATCATCCA
>JAGQGA010000802.1 GCA_020432595.1 Anaerolineales bacterium
CTTGGCGTCTTGGTCTTTGGCCTTCTCGTGAATCCTGGCGCTGGAACTAATTCTGTCAACAACAACTTCGCCCACCCTTAGGAGATTCTTGGGGGCAAAAGGAACAAACATGGCAAACCACAAGATGATGATTACACTAGAAGCGCTTAACGCCACGCGGCCTAACACCATTTTGGAGCTATTGGGCGTGGAGTTTACTGTTTTTAATGAAGAAGAATTGGTATTAACCATGCCCATTACCAATGCCGCCCGACAGCCGTTTGGGATGCTGCACGGGGGAGTTAGCTTGGTGCTGGCAGAGTCGGCCGCTTCTTCCCACGCCTCCTGGGGTTTGGATGTGTCCGAGGTTTTTCCCGTGGGGATTGAAATCAACGGCTCACACCTAAATGCCGCCACGGAGGGCACGGTGCAGGTGGTGGCGCGTCCACTGCGCCGTTCCCGCACCTTGGCCGTACATCAGGTAGAGGTGACGCATGTAGAAAGCGGCCGTTTACTCTGCTCGGCACGGGTCACTAACTACTATAAGCAAGTCAGATAAATTGGGTTCTTGAGGAATTTGTGAGGGCACCCCACAAGTAGAGGCACAGCACGTTACACCTCTACCCAAAAGAATCCGCCACCCTGAATACAAGGTAAGCAAATGACAGACATAAAGGAATCCGATTGGAAAACATTTAGAAAACTACACCCTATCGCCCTCAACCGCTTTTGCCAGCGTGTTCTTGAAGATACGAACCGCATCATTGCCAACCAAGATCAAACTGCCCACGAAAAATATCTGGCTATCTACAAGCTCATTCATGATAACGATAAGGAAATTCAGCAAACTTTTGACGATTTACGTCGTTCCACAGCTATCCTTAAGTTGGCTATCATGCTACGGCTGGGTTTAATCACCGAAGATGAATTAAGGCGTTTTAGCGATGAAACACAAGACCTCTTAAACAGAATGCGGAACTGGTCGTAGCTAGGCTATCTACGGCCGTTTTTTCTCCACCCACTCAATCCCATATTTGTCACGCAGGGCAAACAGGCGACGGGTGCGTTCGTCGGAAGGGGGCATTTGGTTGAGAAGGGCGTGGGATTCGATGAAAAATTGATCAAGGCCAGATGGGGCACAGGTGATGTGGATAACGGCCGTTTCTTCCCCCCCATTCCAAAACCCGTGCGGCACATAGCTGGGAACCGACACGACATCGCCCGCTACTAACGCCAGCGGCTCTTCGTCATCAATAAAGTGAAACATCAGCGTGCCGCTAATGACGTGGAAAATCTCCACAAATTCGTGGCGGGCAAAATGGTCAAACGCCCCGTTGGGCTGCGCGGTGTATTCGAGGATGCACGCGCGGCCGTTTGTCTGCCCCCCATCCACCAAAATTCGGATCTTGCTCCCACCCAAAAACGTTAATTCGGTCGCATTAACGGCCGTTGTTAGCTGTGCACCATAGTTGGTCATGCCTCGTCTCCTCAAAAGCGGGGTGGCAGGAGAGCAGGGGGGCAGAGGAGAATCTCCCTGCCCCTCCGCTCCCCTGCCACCCCGCACATTTCATCCTCGTAACACCAACGGCAAGTATACCGAATAATCCACCGGCGGTTCAACACAATCCAGCGGTGTCACGGCGACAGCCGACACCTTGGCGTTTTCCACCACCGATTGGAAAGCAATGGTGAGCGTACCGTCAGCCACTTCAGCTTCCCGCCGTTCCACCACGGCGCGGTATTGGCCGCCCGCTGCTGCAAAAATGTCATAATTTTGCAGCACCGTTTCCCCCTCAATTACCACATCAAACAGCCGCTTGTTTGGCTCTGTCCAGTAAATTTCGGCAAAATGCAGTTCAATCTGGTAGCAGCCATTGTCCACTGGCACGGCATAGCTAAACTCGCCAAACCGCTCCGACAAATACAAATCGCTATCTTCGGTGTTGCCCACCACCCCAGCCCCCGTGTACGTTTGACCGCCAGAGACATAGCGGTCAGACTGCCATAAACGGCCGTCTTTTCCCACCAACTCTTCCCCACCGGCATTAATCCGCACTCCCGGAGCCATCGGCGGCGTGTCGGCAGCACACGGCCGCGCCGCGCCAAAGAAAAATTGCTCAAGCTGCGTAATTTCCGGGCCACCGCCCCGGTTGGCTGACCCCGCCACAATGGTCAACCCCTCGTTGCACA
>JAGQGA010000803.1 GCA_020432595.1 Anaerolineales bacterium
TAGCAATGTTGTTAGCCTGCACAATGGCAAGAACGGTCGTGCCAAAGCGGCTGGCAATCCGTGACAGGGTATCGCCGGGCTGAACGATATAGACCCCGGTACCGGTGCTGCCACCACCACCGCCAGATGGTGGCGGGGTGGGAGTGGGTGCTGGGCCGGAGCCGTTGTCGGGCACTTCAAGCTGTTGCCCAACGTGAATGAGGTTGGGGTTGGGAATATTGTTGTTACGGACGAGGGTATCAACGGTGGTACCGAAACGCTGGGCGATGCGGGTGAGGGTGTCACCGGGCTGAACGATGTAGGTGGCGGCGGAAACGGCCGTTACCATCATCAACATCCCAATCACAACAAATAAAATCACGCTGTAGCGCGATTGCCTTCCTTTTTGCAAAAAATGAACAATCCGAGATTTCACGATAACTACCTCTTGTCTTGGTTTCACAGACAGACAACTTGTTATACAATCCAAAAGCGTCACAAAATTTGGCTTCTGACACAATGATACTGCCATATGTGACCTTTGTCTCACATCAAATGACCGTGAATTTGGGCAAAGCCGCAGGTGAAAAAGTGATGAATTACTACAACAATATTATGGAGACCATTGGGCAAACGCCGCTGGTGCGTTTGAACTCGGTTGTGGCTGGTTTACCTTGTACCATACTGGCTAAAGTGGAGTTTTTTAACCCCGGTGGCTCGGTCAAAGACCGGATTGGCTGGAAGATTATTGAGGATGCGGAGAAAAACGGCCGTTTACAACCCGGCGGCACCATCATCGAATCCACGTCGGGCAACACCGGCGTGGGGCTGGCAATCGCTGCTGCCATCAAGGGGTACCGCTGCATTTTTGTCATGCCCGATAAAATGTCGCAGGAAAAGATTCTGCTGCTGCGGGCATTTGGGGCACGGGTGGTGGTGACGCCAACGGCCGTTGAGCCAGAAGACCCCCGCAGCTACTACTCTGTCGCCAACCGGCTGGTGGCAGAAACCCCCAACGCCATTTTAGCCAACCAATACCACAACCCGGTCAACCCACAGGCTCATTATGAAACCACCGGGCCAGAAATTTGGGCGCAAACCGAGGGCAAGATTACCCATTTTGTGGCTGGCATGGGCACGGGCGGCACCATTAGCGGCGTAGCGCGTTACCTAAAGGAGCAGAACCCGGCGGTGCAAATTGTAGGGGTTGACCCAATTGGCTCGATTTTGTACGAACTGCACCGCAGCGGTGAATACACCAAAGCCGAGGGGTATAAGGTAGAAGGAATTGGCGAGGATTTTCTGCCCAGCACGCTTAACCTGAAGCTGGTTGACCACGTTGTCCAGGTAAACGACCGCGAAAGTTTGCTGATGACGCGCCGCTTGGTGCGCGAGGAAGGGATTTTTGCGGGCGGCTCCTGCGGCTCGGCCGTGGCCGGGGCGATTAAATATGCGCGAGAGCAGCAGTTGGGGGCGGATGATGTGGTGGTGATCATTTTGCCCGATTCCGGGTCGCGCTATTTGAGCAAGGTGTTTGACGACGACTGGATGCGGGAAAACGGCTTCTTGCAGCGGGGCTGGGATGAGGTTCGCGCCAGTGATATTCAGGCCAGCAAGCTCGACGGCCGTTTATTTACCGCCCAACCCACCGACCTGATGGTGGATGTGGTGGCAACGCTAAAAGACCACAACATTTCGCAACTGCCGGTGGTGGATGAAAACGGCCGTTTGCAGGGCATCGTCACCGAAATTGACCTGCTCAACCACATGCTCCAGGTTGACCACGTTCATCGTCACGATGAAACCATCGAATCCATGATTGACCCCCACGTAACGACCGTCAGCCCCAACACCAGTTTGGAAAAGCTGATGGGGTTGTTTAGCCAACAAACGGCCGTTGTCATCACCGTAGACAGCCACGTGCAGGGCGTTCTCACCAAAATTGACATTCTCGACTACCTATCGCACCAGGTACAGTAACACCAACCAATAGGACGCGGACAAACGCCGACAAACGCGGATTTTGACCGTGTTCGTCTGCGTTCGTCCGCGTCCCATCAAAATCTATGAAACATTTACTCAACGATACCATTAACATTAGCCGCGCTGCTGGTGCGGCCATTATGCACTTTTACCGTTCTTCATTTGATGTCCACGACAAAAAGCCGGATAACCCCGT
>JAGQGA010000804.1 GCA_020432595.1 Anaerolineales bacterium
GTATGATCTGGCAGGGGAATCTCAACCTGAACGATTTCGACTTGGTTGGTTAGATAATCAAGCAAATGGGATTTGAGCCGTTCAATAGCAGCATCGCGGGAGGTTCCTTCGGCAATCACTTCCGGCCACTCTTTGGCTTGAGCAACAAATTTATTATTGGCTTTACTCAGAATGACATCACAAATCATAAATAAATAGCCTCTAATCACAGATATCTTACTGATCACAGTATAAGCTGTATTTTTACCTATGACAACAGCCCTTATTCTTCTTGGCACAGGCACGCCCAACATGGAGCCAACGCGGTACCAATCGTCGCTGGCGGTGGTGGTGGATGGGCAACCGTATGTGGTGGATTGTGGTGGCGGCACGGTGCAGCGGCTGTCGCAGGCGCGGGCCAATGGGCATGATGCACTGGCTTCGGCTAATCTCACCCACCTATTTCTGACCCATTTGCACCCGGATCATACGGTGGGGCTGCCGGATTTTATTATGGCTCCGTGGGTGGAGGGGAGAAAACGGCCGTTATCCGTGTTTGGCCCGCAAAAAACCGACCGCCTCATCACCGCCATCCTCTTTGGCTACGAACTCGGCATTGCCGAACACCGCGACGGGCTGGCTCCCATCAACCACCCGCTTGTCGTGCAACCGTACCACATCACCCCCGGCATCATCCACCAGGATGAGCGCGTCACCGTGGAAGCGTTCCCTGTTTCCCACGGTGGCCTTGAAGCCTACGGCCTCAAGTTCACCACCGCCGACAAAACCATTGTCATTTCCGGCGACACCTGCCCCACCGAGGCCTTGGTGCAGCACGCGGCCGGCTGTGACATCTTGGTGCATGAAGTTTATTCGGCCGAGGCGTGGCAGAGCCGGCCGACCGACTGGCAGCAGTACCACAAAACCGTCCACACCTCCACCGTAGAACTAGCCGAAATCGCCAACAAAACCCGCCCCGGCCAGCTCGTCCTTGTCCACCAGCTCACCTGGGGCATCACCCCCGCCCAGCTCGTCGCCGAAATCACCGCCCGTTATGACGGGGCGGTGGTGTCGGGCAACGATCTTGATGTGTTTGAATAAAAGAAGAGAATAGGACGCAGATTTACCTGATAAACCTGATCTTAAATCAGGAAAATCTGCGTCCCATTTCCCGCAGGAGAAACTTTATGGCTGCAAAAACCACCCTGGCCGATAATCGCGCCAAAATTGAGCAGTATCGGCCGCAAGTTGCCGCCAGTGGCGTGCAAAACCTCATCAATGGGGTAAAAGTTCCCGCCCATTCCGGCAAAACGTTTACCACCCTTACCCCCATTGACAACAGCGTCATTTGTGACGTGGCCGAAGGGGATGCCAGCGACATTGACGCGGCGGCGCGGGCGGCGGCCGCTGCTTTCCCCGCTTGGGCAGCCCTATCAGGCAAAAAACGGCGCGATTTGCTCTACAATGTGGCGGATCTCATCGAGCAACATGCCGAGGAAATTGCCCTGCTGGAAACGTTGGACACGGGGCAGCCAATTCGCTATATGAGCGCGGCGGCAGTGCGTGGGGCAGAAAACTTTCGCTTTTTTGCCGACCGCACCGAGGGAGCGCGTGACGGTCTGGCGCTGCCGTCGGATGAACACCTCAACTACACCCTGCGCCAGCCCATTGGTCCCGTTGGGGTCATCACCCCGTGGAACACGCCGTTTATGCTGAGTACCTGGAAGATTGCTCCGGCGTTGGCGGCCGGCTGTACCGTTGTCCACAAACCAGCCGAACTCAGCCCCATCACGGCGCAGCGGCTGGCGGAACTGGTGCTGGAAGCGGGCATTCCCCCCGGCGTGTTGAATTTGGTCAATGGCTTTGGCGAAACGGCTGGAAAAGCACTCACCGAACACCCCGCCATTAAAGCCATTGCCTTTGTGGGGGAATCGGCCACCGGCAGCCATATCATGCGGCAGGGGGCGGCCACCCTCAAGCGGGTGCATTTTGAGCTAGGTGGCAAAAACCCGGTCATCGTCTTTGCCGATGCCGATCTGGATCGCGCCCTTGATGCTTCGCTGTTCATGATTTACAGCCTCAACGGCGAACGGTGTACTTCCAGCAGCCGCCTGCTGGTAGAGCGCTCTGTCCACGATGAGTTTACGGCGCGGCTGGCGGAACGGGCGAA
>JAGQGA010000805.1 GCA_020432595.1 Anaerolineales bacterium
ATAAAAGGCGAAGCTCAGGCGAATGTAGTTGTCGAGAGCACCACGACTGCTAAAGTTGATGCCGGGTTGGAAGCCAACTTTGTGGGAAACGGCCGTTTGCCACAGCCTCCTCCCCTCCATTCCCTCCGGCAATCTAAGCCAGAAAAAATAGCCGCCATCTGGTTTGGCAAACACCACCTCTTTGGGCAACTGCTCACGTAAAGCTGCATCCAGCACCGCGATCCGCCGCCGATAAACCGCCTTCAACTGCGCCAAATAGTCGGCCTGCCAACCCAACTCCATCACGCTGCGGACAATGCCAGAGGTGAAATGGTTAAAGCCGCCGCCGCTGGCAAGCAGCCCCTTTTGCAAAATGCGCTGCATCAGCTTGGGCGACGTATGAATCCAGCCCAGCCGCAGCCCTGGAGCCAGAATTTTAGAGAATGATCCGATAGATAGTACTTGCTCGCTATCCGAAAAAGCCGCAAAAGAGGCGGGGGGGATGATGGTATAGTTGAGCAGTTGGTAAACTTCATCGGCGATGATGAGGAAATCATGTTTTTCGCTCAATTCAACCATTTTGCGGCGGCGTTCCAGCGGCAAAACCCGCGAAGTTGGGTTTTGGAAAGTGGGAATAGTATAGAGAAATTTAGGCTGACATTGCCCCAGCTTTTCTTCCAAAACGGCCAAATCAATCCCTTCCTCGTCCAGCGGAATTGACACAATATTCAGGCCGTGGTCGCGGAACAACCCCAGAATGAGGAAAAAGGTTGGCTCTTCAACAAAAATCACGTCGCCGGGGCGGGTGAAGTTGTTGCAAATGAGGTCAATGGCTTGCGACGCCCCCACAGTGAGCAGCAGTTGGGCAGCGGTGACGGCGAAACCGTATTCGGCAGTCAGGAAGCTGGCGAGTTCGCCCCGCAAATAGCCATCCCCTTGCTCAAAACCATAGTTAAGATAGGCGGGGTCGCGCTGGCTCAGCCGATGTTCGGCCGCTTTGTGCAGCATCTCGGTGGGCAAAATATCAAAGCTGGGCTGCCCAACACCAAAGTTAATGATGTCGGCGGGAACGTTGGCTTGGGTGGTTTCTTGGGGCATGGGAAATGGGGATTAGAGATTGGAGATTGGAGATTGATGAAGGCTGGCAATCTCCAATCTCTAATTCATAACAAACCTTGTTCCATCAACGCTTGGAAGCGCAAATCATCCACACCCAAAATAATGTTGGCGTTGGCCGGTTTGCCCAGCCGGTTTTGCCAATCTACCACCGTTTGCCCCCGTGTGGCGGCTCCGTTTAGCTCAACGGTCACGTGCCGCTGGACGGCCTCGGTTACAATGTCTGGCTCCAGCAGCACGGCCAAGGCCAGCGGATCGGCGGCGTACATAGATGGGCGATTGAGGATATGGAAGGAACGGTAACGACCCCGCTCCGTGATCTGCTGGAAAAATCGGGCTTTGGGGGTGTCCATTTCCAGCCAGCGTGCCACCACCTCTTTGGGGAAGCCGTGGCGCATGGTGGCTTCCCAATCAATGACATCTATCAGCAACCCGGCTTGTTCCCAAGCGGTAAAGACCATGTAGGCGGCCTCTGGGTCAAAGAAGATGTTAAATTCGGCGGTGACGCTGGAGGTGTTGCCATGCCCCGTCACGGCTCCGCCCATAATGACAAAGCGCTTGAGTTTGTGGGGCAGATCGGGGTCAAGCGAGAGGGCGACGGCGATATTGGTGAGGGGGCCAATGGCGGCCAGCGTTAGCTCACCGGGGGCTTCGTTGACCAGCCGCAGCAGGGCGGTGACGGCGTGTTCGGTTTCGGCGGTGCGCCGCTGTGGCACCAAACCCACTTCGCCTAACCCGTCGTTGCCGTGGGCGGAGGCGGCATCTTCTTGGAACATCACTAACGGCCGTTTGCACCCCGCATACACCGGAATATCCTGCCCCACCACTTCAGTTAAAAGCAGCGCATTCCGCAGCGTATGCTCCAGCCCCACGTTCCCCGCCACTGCCAAAATCGCCTCAATTTTTGCGCCAGAGTGAGCTGCCGCCATCAAAATTGCTTGCGCGTCGTCTACACCAGGGTCGGTATCAATAAGAATTCGTTCCATCATCCATTTCCTCCTAAGAATGGTCAGATGGTAACGCTTTTA
>JAGQGA010000806.1 GCA_020432595.1 Anaerolineales bacterium
CTCGATTATTCAGTTATAAATGTACTTGAAATCAACTCAATTAGAATTGAGTTTGGTTCACAATGTCAAAAGTCCAAAAGCAAGATATGGATGCACGGCGTTATGAATTGGTGACACTGGCAGCGGCGCGGGCGCTGAAGGGGTCCTATTGTATGTTGGCGCACGGCACGGTTGTTTTGCAGGCGTTTTATACCGTTGAACAATTAACCAACATTGCCCGCGACTACCAAACGGCCGATTTAACGCCAGCGGAAGTGGCGATGATGGCTTTTGCAGAACAGGTAGCGCGGGACGCAACGGCCGTTTCTCAAGACCACATTGATACGTTGCGCCAACATGGCTTCTCCGATGCCGAAATTTTTGACATCACCACCACGGCAGCGGCGCGTTGTTTCATGGTTAAAACGGCCGATGCGCTGGGGGCAGAACCGGATGAGGCTTTTATGGCACTGGATGAGAACCTGCGTCAGGTGCTTGTGGTCGGCCGGCCGATTGAGGGACAGGGTTAAGACATTTGTGGCAATCATCGCTTGTCTGATTGATTCATTCGCCCAAAGATATCCTGTTGCTGACTAGCAGCAAAGACAATCAGCTCATCCTCACTGTGTAAGCACGTTTCAGGCGCAGGAGAATAGAGATAGTTTCCCTTACGCCAAATCGCCAACACAACCAATTGTTGCTCCGCAGACAAGTTTGTCACGGTCTTACCGTCCCAACTGGCAGCAGGATCATCTTCCAGTTGTTGTAACGCATAACCTGCTGTCCCTTTGATGGTAGTACGATAGGCAAAATCGGCCAGGCGCGGCGACATCATAGACATTTGAATCTGTTGCCCGCTTCCTTTCTCTGGCACAACCAATTGATCGGCTCCGGCTACCTGAAGTTTGACGCCGTTTTTATCATCATGAACCAGAGCCACTATACGGAGTTTGGTGTTATCCAATCGCTGGGATAAGGCGCGGGCACTGACAACTGTAAACAAGTTACGCTCATCGCTATCCAGCGAAGCCACGACCCCTTTGGCGCGGCCAATACCCGCAGCAATAAGGGTACTATCGTCGGTTGGATCAGCTAACAGATAAGGGATTTGAACCTTAGCCGTCAATTTTTCCAACGATAGCTGTTCATCTTCAGTAACATCCACCGCATTCGCTATATCAAAGTAACCACCAAATTTTTTGTGCAAATATTCCACATCCAAGTAAAGCAAGGCGCGGCGTAAACGATCTTCATCAGCTTCCACAACGATAAAATCTTGCCGAGCACGGGTGAAGTACAGCCCAGAAATACGGCCAATATTGCTTGCACCGCAAATAATGACATGGTTTTGTAGATCCTGGATAGCTTGCATACGTTTCTCCAATTTAGTTTGCTCAACACGATTATGCTCCCATTGGATAACCCGTGCGGCTACTGCTGAAATGGCATAACTAGCCATGCCAATGGCACTTAAGGCAAAGAAAATGGCAAATATTCGGCCGCCAGGGGTCACAGGAGAGAGATCGCCATAGCCGACCGTGGTGACGGTGATGATGGTCGCATACAAGGCATCGAGCAGCGACCAGCCTTCTAAAATGGCATATCCAAATGTACCAATCAAGAGCAGAATGGTAATCGGAATCAATATCAGGCTCAGTTGATTCCGCAGAAGTTGGTGAAAAAATTTTCGCCATATGGTGATCAGATTGATAAGCATATGAGTCTTGCCTCAATAAATTGCTTTCCCAACAGCCTTTTGTTTTCACTCGCTACTAACAAAAATACACAGCCTGCTAATCTGCCACCACTCCCACAGTTTGCCCCGCTGCTTCCCGCAGCCGCTCTACATCGCGCACCGGCGGCAAACCAAACAGCCGTTTGTACTCCCGATTAAAATGCGAAGCATCGTTATACCCCACGCGAAAAGCCGTGCTGGCCGCATCCAGGTCTTCGCCCAGCATCAACCGCCGCGCCTCTTGCAGCCGCAACTGCTTTTGAAACTGCAGCGGCGTTAACGTTGTCACCGCCTTAAACTGGTGGTGAAAGCTGGAAACACTCAGGCCAATTTCTTGCGCCACATCGTCAATGCGAATCTGTTGGTCAAAGTTTTGCCGAAGCTGGTCAAT
>JAGQGA010000807.1 GCA_020432595.1 Anaerolineales bacterium
CTATTCAATTGGTAAGGTTCTGCTTTCGGTCTGTTTACCCCGAATGGCTACCTAACTTAATGATGCCAAAGTCGAGAATTTAAAGACGAAAAAGAAGAGTCAGAATTTTGGGATACCCATGATTCAACACAGTTCTTTGACGAATTCGAAGAAGTAGACATTGATATAATTGATGCCCGGCCACGTCTCAAACAAATCTCGCTCAGGTTAGATCCACACACGATTGATGCATTGAAAAATATCGCTGCAACAAAAGGAATTGGGTACCAAACCATGATGCGTATGTGGATTGTTGAACGCTTAGGGCAAGAGACGGTCTAGCAAAGATCATGCTCCCTAAAGATGATGTATTGATTATTGGAGCAGGGATTACCGGGCTGATGGCGGCGCGGCGGCTGCGGCAGGCGGGTTTGGCGGTGCGGGTGGTGGAGAAGGGGCAGGTGATTGGCGGCCGGCTGGCAACGCGGCCAATGGGCGCAGGGCTGGCTGATTTGGGGGCGCAATTTTTTACGGTACGGTCGCCGCAGTTCCAACAGTTTATAGACCAATGGCTGGCCGAAGGAGTGGTATTTGAATGGTCGCGGGGATGGTCGGACGGCAGCTTGTTAGGGGAACAGGCGGTAGATGGCTTTCCACGCTATGCGGGGCGGGCAGGCATGGCGGGGATTGCTAATTGGCTGGCGCAAGGGGTGGAGGTTGAATTGGGGGTGGAGATGCGGGGATTAACGGCCGTTTCCCCTACCCTCTGGCAAGCAACCGACAGCCACAACCGCACCACCCACAGCCGCGCCGTGCTGCTAACCCCGCCCGTGCCACAATCACTGGCACTGCTGGCAAACGGCGACACATTGCTACACGCAGATGACCAGGCGGCTCTTGACCAAATCAGCTATGCTCCCTGCCTCTGCGGGCTGTTCTGGGTGGAAGGCGATGTTCATTTGCCCGAACCGGGAGCCTTACAACGGCCAAACCACCGCTTTAGCTGGTTAGCTGACAACCAGCGCAAGGGAATTTCTCCCACCACGCTTATTACCGTCCATGCCTCCCCTGCTGCCAGCCGCGAACTGTGGCAAACGGCCGTTAACGATGTATTGACACTCATGCAAACCGAGTTGGCGCAATTTTTAGCCGCAGGAGCTACCATCAGCCAAGCGCAGCTTACCAAATGGCCCTACGCCCTGCCGGAAACGGTGCATCCAGCACCGTTTTTGCTGACACAGGGAACGCCCCCCCTGCTTTTTGCTGGCGATGCTTTCAATGGGCCGCGTGTGGAAGGCGCAGCCTTGTCGGGGCTGGCTGCAGCCACACAAATCCAAATCGAGCTGGGCAGACTTGTAGGCTGACTTGCAAGACAAAGATGAAAAACGGCCGTTAAAACGGCCGTTTTTCATCGTATAACCCAAACCGTAGCTGGCTACTTGGTAATATGCTGACGGTGAATGGTGGTGTCCTGAGCACCAAAGCGATATTTGTAAATTTCGTTGCCACGCAGAAAATCAAACTCAGAACAGCCGTTTTCAATCGCATACTCAATCGCCATCGCCGTTAACACCACGCCTAGGCTCAGCGGCCCATACGCATTTGGCTCCAAACCCGAATTATAAACCCAAATGCGACCCTTATAGTCAAAGTTAAACAAAGCCGCTGCCCGCTCGCCGTTTACTTCTACAAACAAAAGCTGGAGCGTATTTGCTTTTTGCGCCGCTGCCGCCACGTCATAAAAAAGAGCGCGGCGACCGTCGTTGAGCCAGTCGCGTTTTTCAAAGGTGCTGGATTGAAGCAACGTCAGGAATTGATCAACGGCCGTTTTCACATCGTCTTCCGCCCCCACCGCCCGCAGCCGCACACCGCTGGCCTGCGCCCGGCGCAACTTGCGGTTAATCTCGCGCCGTTGTTTACTGTCAATCCCATCTAAATACCCATCAAAGGTGTCGGCCAGCTTGATAATGGGGCACACCTCCTGCACCGATTCCTGCCACTTGTACCCATATTTTGCCACCAGCTTGGGCAAAATGGTGCGGGTCGGCGAAGCGCTGGGCACGTTGCAAAAATCAAGTGTGTGCCATTGGGGAAAATCGGGGCTATGGAAAGCTTCAAAAACGGC
>JAGQGA010000808.1 GCA_020432595.1 Anaerolineales bacterium
GTCGTGCCATTTGACGCGCATGGGGCGGCCGCCCAGCAGCAAGGTTTCGCCTTTGCGCCGGGGGCGTTCCATTTGCGCCAGCGGTTTGCCGCTGTAGGCATCTACAACGGTTGCCCACATCCGTTCGCTGCCAATGTTGCTGTAGAGATCGTGGTTGTCAAACAGGGGTTGGAGTTCGCGGCCGGGGAGCCATTCACCTAAACGGCCGTTTTGCAAAAAACCATCCTTCACCAACTGCGCCAAAATTTGCTCAAGCGTTTCATCCGGCACGTCGGCGGGGGCAATGCGGCGCAAATCGGCTAGGCGAATGCTGCCCGCCGGACTTTGTTTGAGCAGGCTAAAGCTTTGCTGCACTAGCACCGAGGGCAAGAAGCTGTAGCTGCCACTGGCTTCAACCAGCCCCGCCTCGGCCATTGCCAGCAGGGCGGTGAAGCGGATTTCTTCCAGCGGCGAGCGAGCCAGACACAGCACCTGAATTTGGTCGCTGCGGCGGCTGCCGCGCCCGATGCGCTGCAAGAAGGAGGTGAGGGTGGGGGGCGGGCCGATCAGAGCCACTTCGTCAATGGAGCCGATGTCTATGCCGAGTTCGAGGGTGGAGGTGGCGACGCAAACGGCGACGCTGGCGGCGGCAAAATCGGTTTCGACTTCCTGGCGTAGCTTTTTGTCGAGATTGGAGTAATGGCTGAAAACGGCCGTTTCATAGGGCAGATATTGGCGCAAAAAAGCGGCCGTTTGCTCTACTTCGTTGCGGGTGTTGCAAAAAATAAGCGTTTTGGGGGAGGGGCGCTGGGCTAGGGCGATGACCAAATCGGTGAGACCCATCATGGCAATCATGTCGGCGTGGATTTGGCGGCCACCGGCGACTTCGATGATGGTGGCGTGGGGCAGGTAGCGGCCGGCTACGCCAGCGGGGTCGGGGACGGTGGCGGAAAGGGCGATGCGGTGCAGGGAACGGCCGTTGGGGTTGGCAAATTGGCGAATCCACTCAATCCGTTCCAGCAAACAGCGCAAATGGTCGCCGCGTGGACTGCCGTCAAACAGGTGAATTTCGTCCAGCACGATGGCATCCAGCGGCACAAAGAGACGCGGGTTGCGCGTCAGCAGCGAGTCGGTGGATTCGGGGGTGGTGATGAGCAGCGTGGGTGTGGTTGTCAGCGGGCCGGTGTCGCCCGTTTTCATCGCCAGCGACAGCTTGAGCGGAGTGGTAATGGGCAGCAATCGCTCATACAGGTCGCGCACCAGGGCGCGGGTGGGGCAAATGTAGAGCAGGCGTAGTTCCCCTGCTGGTGGCTTTTGCGGCAGCAGCCTTTCTAAAAGTGGCGCAACCACGGCCTCGGTTTTGCCAGAGGCGGTGGCGGCAATGACCAGAGTGTTGTCACCAGCGAGAATGGGGGGAATGGCTTGCTGCTGAACGGCCGTAAAATTCCCGTGCCGAGCAAAAATAACCGGCCAAGTGTGTTTGAGTTGTGCTTTTAGTTCGCCTAGAATCGGCATCTTCTTGACATATTGTTGCCCTCACCGATTGAGTCAGTCGTTACCTTCGATTAGTATAACACAGCTTAACCGGCAACCATGATGAGGTTGGTGGCGTTGCCAATGCCGGTGCCGCCGGTGGGGGCGGTGGCGTTGTTATCGGCGGTGGCAATGATTTGGCAGTGGTTGGCCGTTGTGCCGAGAAAGAAGCCGTAGCGTTGCCAGTTGCCGCGCCCGCCTTCATTTTTGTCATAGGCACTGCAGCCGACAAGCTGAATGCGGTTGCCCCAAGGGATGTGAAAGCCGTCAAAATCGGATGCTTTATTCGGCTCATTCCAACTGTTGGAATCGGCATGACAGCCGACCAGCGAAGTGGGGCCGGTGGTGATGTAGAAGCCGTGCTGGGCGTTGTCCTGGGCTTCACAGGCGGAGAATTGGCCGCGTGGTTTGTGAATTTGCCAGCCGGAGAGGTCGGAATACCAGCTTTTGCAGTTGACAAAGTGCAGATTGGTGCCGTTGACAAAAAAGCCGCTGCCGCTGCTGCTGCCGCATTCGCACTGGTTGAAGAAGTTGTCGGGGCATTCGACCAAAAAGCCATGCGCTTCGTTTTCGCCTTCGTTGCC
>JAGQGA010000809.1 GCA_020432595.1 Anaerolineales bacterium
GGGGTGGCGCGGAGGTTGAGACCAAATAGTGAGTTGATGACGGCCGTGGGCAGCGGTGTGGGGGTGATGGTGGGTGTTTCGGTGGGGGTGGGGGTGAAAACGGCCGTTTCTGTCATGGTTGGCAACACAGTGGGGGTGTCGGTTGAGGGAACGGCCGTTTGTGTCGCCGTAGCCGTGGGTAGCATTGTTGCCGTTGGCGTGGCACTGGGCGTGACCCCTGGCAGCGGTGTGGGCGTTTGCGTCGGCGGCTGCACCGGGTCAAGCTCCGTTACCCGAATCACCGTAAACGTCAGCCGAACTTCCCGCTGTAGCGCCCCGCTGATCTGGTCTTGCAGCGCCACCACTTCGGCATGGGGAATGGTGCGGGTGGAGCGAGCCGTAATATCAAGCAGCAACGGCTCGCTGTTGTTCAGCAAATCCCCCTCAATGCGTAAATCTGTGGCCGAGTCTACCACCTCCGCCTGCGTCACCTCCGCCACGCTGTTGATAATGACCCTGTGGACATCTGCCCGTTCATTGGCCTGTTGGGCCAGACGATAGGTGAAGCCAATAAGCAGCAGCGAAACCAGCCCCAGCATAATCAGCGCCACGCGCACGCTGCGAATTTGCACCGAGCGGCGCTCTTTTTGCGTGGGAGTAGGGCGAAAGCCAAGCAGCAAAAAGGTGAGAGCTGTGGCCGAACTGATGGCGACGAAGTTGGTGAAAAACAGCAGCGACGCTCCGGCCGCCTCTTGCCAATGGCCGCCGGTGAGCGAAATGCCCACGGTTGCCAGCGGCGGCACCAGGGCGGCGGCAATGGCAACACCGGGCAGCGCCCCGGCCGCGTTGGAGCGGGAAAGGGCGTAGGCTCCGGCCAGCCCGGAAAAAAGGGCAATGGCGAGGTCGAGCAGCGAGGGTTGGGTGCGGGCCATTAGTTCGGGGGTAAGGGGTTCATTGAGATGCAGCAGACCGGCGATAGCTCCCAAGACAACGGCAAGCAGCACTCCTTGCAGCACCGACCCCAGCGCCATACGCAAAAAGCGGGTGTCGCCCAGCACAATGGCAAGGCCAGTGCCGACAATGGGTGACATAAGCGGGGCGACCAGCATGGCTCCAATGACAACGGCGGCACTGTTGACAATGAGGCCGAGGGCGGCGATGAGGGTTGCCAGGGCGATGAGGACAAAAAAGTAGGAGGCGGCGCGGGAATTGCGCCGAATTCGCATATAGGTTTCGGTACGTTCGCTCAGCTCCATGCGGGGAATAATGGAGCGAAACCACCAGTGAAGCTGGTCGAGCAGCCCGCCAAACCGCTGCTGTGGTTCGCGGGTGATGAGGACAGGTGTATGACAGCGCTGGATGATGGCCTGGGGGATGTTGCCAAACAGCACGTGGTCAAGTGAGCTTTCGCGGGTGGCACCGATAATGACCAGATCATACCCTTCTTTGGCTTCGGCTACGATGGCATCGGCTACGGAATCAGCAGAGACGAGCTTGGTTTGGATGCGTTCAACTGCGTCAAGCTGGTTTAGCACCTGCCGCAGGCGGGCGTGGCCGAGCGTTTCTTCATGAGAGCCGAGATGGCTGAGGGCAACGTAGAGCAGGGTGATCTCGACTTTGGGGGTAAGGGGCAGGAGGAAGCCGAGGGCATGGATGGTATTGGGGCCGCCGGCCGTTGGGACAAGCAGGCGGTGAATGGGTGGCGTATCGTGGTTGCCGGGCGCGGGGGTGCGGTCGCCACGGGTGATGGCGGCAGCGCAGGGGATGGCATTAAAGTTTTGGCGGATGAGGCCGTCGCCGTTGGCAAGCACCAGGTCTATTTTGGCGGCCTCGACAAAATCATGCAGCCCTTTTTCATAATTGGCATCTACGACGATGAGGCCACGTATGTTGGCGTGGTCGCTGGAATGGGCGGCGGCGGTTTCGATGGCTTTGCGGGCACGGATGATTTGCTGTTCGGTGGCATCGGGGATAATAACGGCCGTTATTAACTCCCCAGCATTCGCATGAGCCAACGCCAAGCCCAGTTCCCAAGTGTGGCGTGGGGATTCGCCGGGGGTTAAGGGAACCAGGACGCG
>JAGQGA010000080.1 GCA_020432595.1 Anaerolineales bacterium
ACGGTTGCTGGTGCCCACGACAAAGCTGGCAAAGGTGAATCGCTGGTTGAGAAGGTTTTCGGTACCAATCAGAGGAGCTAGTGTGCCATTTTGTGGGAGAGCGGGGACAACAGAAACGGCCGTTGCGCGGTCTATTGTTGCTGGAGCCGATGGAACAATCAGTTCGTCAGACCAGACAACGAACCGTAGCTGCGGCCGTTGACCGAGAATGGCGGTTAATGTCCGTAAAATAGTGTCGTAAAGACGATTCTCTAGCCAATCTTTGGCATAATCATTGCGAACACCGATGACAAATTCATTTGCTTCGCCTGCAATCAACCGTGCATCTTTTAGCCACGTGTTAAATGTGGCCTTGGTCATTTGCAGCTCTAATTCGCCAATGGTTGCTTTCCAAGCAGTTTCTGGAGACATACGATCCAATACCTCGCCCAAACTAGGTCAGACAGACGCAATCTAACAAACGTTTAGAAAACGCGCTACACCGATAACTATATGATGGTCTGGGGTACATCAAACCGTTGCCGCTTGATTGGACTTCTTTAGCCTAAAAATGAATGCCTTACAAGAACGTGGCTATTTGACACGATGGGTACAGTATGGACTCCCTTGTCTGTTTAACGCGCCTAACAAGACTGTTAAGTGCCTGAATATTCTCATGGTATGATGAGAATGCTCTGTTCCCGATCCTGTTCTTCCCTAGCAAATGCAGAACAATATGTTGTTCTGTCATATGTACACTCACGTCTCTGCAAGCGATACCAGACAGCTTCGTAAGTGACAACGGTCTCTGCATTCTAGCAAATTGCATGGTATGGGGCAATGGCAGTTAGGCGATTTTTCCCTTAAAAGGTTGGTGTTTTTTTGTTGTTAGAACTGATTAAAGATAGAAAATTTTAAGGTATTATGTTAAATCTTGACCAGCAACCCTATTTCTAGGTTGGTAAACGGCCGTTAAACCCGCATATATGGGGGTATGGCGACATAATGCAAACGAAATAAAGACAACATCCGGCATAGTACTTCCAGAAAAACAGATGTGGCATCGTTGTACAAGCGAGGAGTTTGGGCATTAGCTCTTGTCATAATTCAAAATATGTAGTGCAACTGGTGTATAGCCGTGAATGAGGAGATCAAATCGCACCTAAATTGTGGATATAAATTTTTGCTATTCCGAAAATCTCAAGTAAACTTAACAAAGATGCTTGACAAAAATCTTGAGTATTGTCTAGAATTACCATTTATCTTGAGAATTCATCGGCTCAATACATAATTGGACAACTTGGAGGCCCAAATATGAATGTAATAAAAGTCTCTGCCCGGTCGCGTACTGCTGCTGTTGCTGGCGCAATTGCCGGGGTTATCCGCGAAGTTAACCGGGCGGAAGTGCAGGCGATAGGTGCTGGTGCTGTTAACCAAGCGTTGAAAGCGATAGTTATTGCGAAAGGGTATTTGCAGGAAGAAGGCGTTGAAGTTGTTTGCGATCCCGAATTTGTCGATGTCGCTATTGACGGTCAGGAACGGACTGCTATTCGGCTTGTTGTGTCCCCGCGCTAGAAATTTTGTGGTTGTGCCAAAACGGCCGTTTTCTTTTTGATTGCCTAGGATGAAAAAGAGAGGGTAGTTGCGGCCTAGTTGTAGAAAGCAGAAAGGTACGGATTTTCCGTGCCTTTTTTGTTTTATGGGTGGACAGTCAGCCTGCCTATAAAACAAAATTTTTGGGAGATGGAGCAGAATATGTTTGAACCAACAGCCTTTTTTAATTTAGAAGATTCATTTGTGGCCTCTTTTTTTGTGGAATGCCATTATGTGTGGGAGGCGATTGGCCACATTGAAACGCACATAGCGCGGCTGGTGGGAGATGGGCAGCAGATTTTGGGCGAGGTAATGCCGGGAGCGTATTTGGGAAAACGGCCGTTATTCATCGCCCCTACCGCCATCATTGAACCCGGTGCTTATGTACATGGCCCGGCCTACATTGGCGAAGGATGCGTGGTGCGTCACGGTGCTTTTGTGCGTGAAAATGTGATTATGCTGCCGGGCAGCGTGCTGGGGCACGCCAGCGAAGCTAAAAACAGTCTCTTTTTACCCCACGCCCATGCGCCGCACTTTAACTATGTCGGCGATTCCATTTTAGGGCATCGGGTTAACCTGGGCGCAGGTACCAAGTTAAGCAATTTGGGAATTTTAAGCGAAAAGGACAAGCAGACGGGAAAACGGCCGTCTATTAAGTTGGAAGTGGATGGACAAACCTTTGATACAGGGTTAGCTAAAATGGGAGCCATTTTAGGCGACGATACTCAGACTGGCTGCAATGCAGTGCTTAACCCCGGCTGCGTTATTGGGGCACGCACGCTGATTTATGGCACTGTCAGCCTGCGTAAAGGGTACCATCCACCCGACAGCATCATCAAACTGCGCCAAAATGTGCGGCGTATTGACCGTCTAGATTCGTGATGGTGGCTGGTGGTTGGTAAGAAGAGGCGGTATCTATCAGCCACTAGCAACTCGCTACCAACCATGTTGTAACCACGTTGCACCGACGCTGAGACAAGGACGAGGATTGGAATTCTCGGCTATTCGACATTATCGGAATTAACTTTATGTCACGCAAAGACGCAAAGGAAAAATGCTTGGCGACTTTGCGACTTTGCGTGAGAAATTCTTATTTCCGATAATCTCTATTGTCTAGCGGCTTCCTTTTTTCCCCGCTTTGCGTAAATCAGTTGAAGAAATATCCAGGCGGAATCTGTTAGCTGGAATGCCCTTAAACAAGTGGGTATAGCCGGCCGGAATGGACAAATCGTGGCAGGAATGGAAGAGACCGTGATGATCTATGCGACCAGCTACCAAAAAATCACACTCTAGGTCACTGAGTTCAGCCAAAGCCGCGTGCAGGCCCTCCATTGTGTCGTTGTAAAAGCGGGGCTGCAAAATGCGGACGGCGGTATCGTAGCCAACGACAAAAGTGGTATGGGGAAAAAGCCTGGCCTTTTGGATAAACGTGGGCGCACTGGTGATGTAAACCGGGTAGCGGCCGGCAAACTGTGCCAGCCGATCCAAAATGACGGCGTGGGGCAGCGGGGGCTTATCGGCATTGATGGCAGGTAGTTCAAAGGCAACAGGGTGGCCGATCAGTTCTTCGGCTACCTCAGCCAACGCTAGGTGTCCGTCGTGCAGGGGGTTGAAGGAGCCGGATAGCAAAACGCGGGGATTCACGCCGTTGTCGCGGATGCGCCCATCGGCATAAACACCAAAGAAAGAAATTTCTCGATTGAGCAGTTTGTCAACGGCCGTTGTGAATTCATAAACGGCCGTTTCCACCCTATCCCCCGCCTTCCAATCAATGGGCACCGGCTCCACGCCACACGCCTGCGCCAGCAAATGGAGCAGCATGTGGCTGACAATAGCTTCCTCACCCGCCCGGTCCCGCGCCCCTTTGTCTAAATACAGACTTACACACGTCACCGACTCAAGCTGCCACAGTGCCATGTAAGCACGATGCTCCCCTTTTTTAGGGCGGTTGGTGGCAATGGTAGCTGTGCAGGCTAATCCTAAAACCGGCCGTTCCTCGTTCTCAAGCTGCCGCGCCCGCGTAAACGCTCGTCCAGCCAAAAAATTCGCCGTTTGTGCATCAACATATTTGGGTGGCACGTACCCCAAAAAATCGTTGAAGGCTGTGTAACTATAGGGAACCACCGCCTCTAAAAGCGTTCCCGATGCCCCACCGACCCCCAATATATCGGCTAACGCCTGGCTCCCCGCTCCAGCCGTCACAAAAACGAGGCGCGGTGGCGTTTGGTGGATAGCCTCAATCATCGAATATAGAGCATTATCCATGAGCTAAAAGGTGGAACAATTTTGCCAAATTGCCCCTACAAATTGACAATCTCAACTGGCTCGACAGGCGCAGCCAATTCAAAGCCAAACACCTTGCCGTAAAAATACAGCTCGGCTTCCAGCGACCGCTTAATATTTTCTGCCCGGCGGAAACCATGCTGCTCTCCCTCGAACGGCAAATAAGCCACGGGAATTCCCTTCGCTTGCAGCGCAGCAAACATCATTTCTGCTTGGTTGGGCGGCACCACCTTGTCTTCCAGCCCCTGAAACAGGATCAGCGGGCAGCTTAGCTGGTCAATATAGTGAATGGGCGACCGCTGGCGGTATTTTTCCTTCTCCGCCGGATAAGCCCCAATCAGGCTGTCAAGATAGCGGGATTCAAATTTGTGCGTTTCCAGGGCCATGGCTTCCATGTCGCTGATACCAAAATGGCTGGCTCCGGCGCTAAACAAATCGTGGAAAGTAAGGGCACAGAGGGTAGTATAGCCCCCAGCACTGCCGCCACGAATGGCAAGACGGTTGCCATCGGCCAGCCCTTGTGCCACCAAATAACGGGCGGCGTTGGCGCAATCCACCACATCTACTACTCCCCAGGTGCCATTTAGCCGCTGCCGATAGTCGCGCCCATAGCCCGTGCTGCCCCCGTAGTTGACATCTACAACCCCAATACCCCGACTTGTCCAATATTGAATACTCAAGGATAGCCCGGCATTGGTGGCACTAGTCGGCCCTCCATGACTGAGAACAAGCAGCGGTGGTTTTTCATCGTCTGGGGCAGCATAGTCTTTGTTGGTGGGTGGATAGAAATAGGCATGAGCGGTGAGGCCATCAGCGGTGGGAAATTCGATAGGCTGGGCAACGGCGATGTAACCGGGGTCAATGGTGAGCTTGCTGGCTTGGGCAAGCAGCGTTTGGTCGCCCGTTGCCAAATCGTGGCAGACGATGGCGGCAGCGGCGGTGGCGGAGCTGCCAAGATAGATGAGCTTACCGTTGGCGATATGAATGTTAGAACCTACGTAAGGTATATCAAACGGGGTGAGTTGGTGACTGGTCAGATCAAGACGGGCAATGGTACTGCTGCCGTTTTGCGTGTACCAGCAGATGAGGGTGTTGGCATCGGCAAAATCGTATGTGGATTGACCAAATACCCATTGCGGTTGACCAAATTCGGCCACCATTGGGTAAACAGGTTTTCCCTTGTCACCATCCCAGCGGTAGAGGTTCCACCAGTTGCTGCGGTCGCTGATGTAGTAGAGAATGCCATCGGGTGACCAACGTGGCTGGAAGATGGATTCTTCTTTGCCGCCAGCGATTTGCCGGGCGTTGCTAAGGGTGTGGTTGCCTTCTACGTCAAGGCTCAGGTCAGCCAGCCATAGCTCGGTGCCATCCCAAGGCATGTTGGGGTGGTTCCAGGTGAGCCAGGCAAGCTGCTGCCCGTTTGGGCTGAGGGCAGGGGATGAATAAAAGTCGTTGCCGCCAGCGAGAATGGTGCCGTCGTCGCGGCCGTCGAGCCGGAGGCTGACGAGGCTGTTTTGGGCTTCAGCCGGGGCTTGGCGGTGGTCTTCGCGGATACAGAGCAAACGGCCGTTTCTCCCATCCACCACCCCATCGGCAAAACGTAATGCTCCTGCACTCAAATCCGGCGTTACCGGTTTGGAGGTGCCACCCGGCTCCTGCCGATACAGTCGCTGGTCGGCAAAGCTGGCAAAGATGACGGTGCCATCGTGAACCGTATACGAGCCACCCCCATATTCATGAACGCGGGTACGGGCATTAAAAGGTGTGGGTGTCAGGTCAACACGCCCGTCAGCCTCTGTCCACTTGACAATTACGTAGCGCCCACCCTCGGTCGGCCGACCCTCTGTCCAATACACAGCGTCACCATCTACCACAAGCTGCCCCAGGCTAATCGTGCCGCCAACCAGCAAATCTGCCGTAATAGGTGAATCCCAAGAACCATAAGGTGCAATTATTTTGTTGCTCATAGGCTGATCATAAACGGGATTGCTCGTTTCGCCAATGGTTTAAAATTGTAAGCGGTGTTGTGATTATTTTCGACCATAATATTCATAATTGTTTGCTCTGGCAGATCAATTGTAACCCTTTCCAACACAACCAACCCTCTTTTGCTCTTGCGCTGCTGCACTACTGCTAACGCCGAACGTATCTGTAGGCAGTGCCAAGAGCCACAAAAACCACTCCACGCGAGTGGTTTTTTTTGTCTGTGGCAGAATCGGGTATCATTTTCTGATGACGAATTATGATGTGGTGACGATTGGAGAAACGATGCTGCGGCTGACACCGCCTAATTTTTTGCGGCTGGGGCAAGCCAAAAGTTTAGATGTGGAAGTGGGTGGCAGTGAATCAAATACGGCCGTTGGGTTGGGGCGACTGGGGGCAAAAGTAGCTTGGGTGTCACGGTTGCCGCGTAATCCGCTAGGGGAGATTGTGACACAAACCCTGACTGGTTATGGGGTGGATACAAGCTACGTGCAATGGTCGGACAGAGACCGGTTGGGGCTGTATTTTTATGAGGAAGGGCCAGCACCACGCGGCAGCCGGGTGATTTATGACCGGGCAGGGTCGGCACTGAGCCGGATGGTTCCAGCGCACTTGCCGGAAGGGCTGTTCCAGCCGGGGAGGGCGCAGCTGCTTCACCTGACGGGGATTACCCCGGCGTTGAGCGAAAGCGTGGCGCAAACGCTGCAAAAGGCGGTGATGCTGGCAAAACAAGCTGGCTGGCTGTTGAGTTTTGACGTGAATTACCGGGGGAAACTGTGGACGACAACGGCGGCGCGGATGGGGTGTGCGCCGTTTGTGGCAACGGCCGATATTTTGTTTATGCCGCTGCGGGATGCGGTGGCGATTTATGGGGTGGCGGGGGATGCAGAAACGGCCGTTTCCCAGCTTTCCCACGAATTCCCCCATGCCACCATCGTGCTAACGCTTGGCAAAGAAGGAGCAATTGGCTGCGAAGCAAACGGCGGCCACATTGTGCGCCAGCCATCATTTCCGGCGGCGGGAGAAATCGGCCGTTTGGGTGGGGGGGATGCGTTTACGGCCGGCTTTCTTTACGGCTATCTCTATGCTAATGACAATCCCTTGCCCAATGCCCTGCGCTGGGGAGCCGCTACCGCCGCCATCAAATACACCATTCCCGGCGATATGCCCCTCATTGAAAAAAGCGAAGTCGAAACGCTGATTGCTTCCGATGGTTCAGGCCACAGCCTCAGCCGCTGACCAATGACCATAAAGCAATTGTGAAACAAGACCGTTGCTCACTGTTTACCGATTACAGGCTGTTGATTACCGATTACCCCAGCCCCTCTGCCGCAATCATCTGCTCCCTGGTAAAGTTTCGCAGACTGGGGTAGCTCCACGCGATCCACGCCGTGAGCAACACCGTCGCAATTCCGCCAGAAACGATGGCAAGCGGCGCACCCCAAACGGCCGCTACCAGCCCCGCCTCTAGCTCCCCAAGCTGTGGCCCCCCCATAAAGAAGACCATGTTGACGCTGACCATACGTCCGCGTAGCCGGTCGGGCGTTAGTACTTGCCGCAGTGTGCCGCGAATGACTGTAGAAACAGTGTCACCTGCACCTGTTAAGGCAAACAAAATATAGGACAGGATGAACCACGTCGAAACACCAAATAAGGCCGTTGCTGCCCCATAAATGGCAACGCTGGCTAACAAAACCACCCCCTGACGCTTTACATCTTCGCGCCACGCCATCACCGTTCCGGCAATCAACGCCCCAATAGGCTGTGCCGTGGACAGTAATCCATACCCTTGTACCCCTACCCCTAGCACATTTTCTGCCACAATGGGCAGCATGGTGCGGGCCGATGAGAAAAAGGTGGCAAAAAAGTCGAGCAGCATGGTGCTGCGGATGATGCGTGAGCCAAAGGTAAAGCGCAGCCCCTCCACTAATGCCCCCCAGCCCAGCCCACTGGCTTCAGGAGCAGCCGCCTGTCCCCGATATTCCATCAGCAGCAGCGAAATGATGACCGCGACAAAGGAAATGGCGTTGATGGCATAGACGATACCAACGTCAAACGCCCCTACTAAAACGCCCGAAAGCATGGGGCCAATCACCGTTGCCAAAAAATTCATCAGGGTGTTGAGGCTGATGGCGTTGGTGAGATGGTGACGCGGCACCAAATTGGGCACAATGGATTGGCGTGCCGGTTGCTCCATCGCTGAAGCGGCCGCACCGGCTCCGGTGAGCAGGTAAATCATCAGGATGGTGATGTGGTCTGTTAGCGTGAGGACGGCCAGCAGCCCGGCGATGATGGTTGAGGCGACTTGTACCCACAGCAGCAGCTTGCGTCGGTCACGGGCATCGGCTAATAGCCCGCCCAGCAGAGCAAAGAGGACGATGGGGATGACGCGCACCAGACCGATGCTGCCTAGCCCCAGAGCACTGGCGTTGAGGGCAAATTCACGCCCGAAAAGCTGCAGAGTATAGGTTTCGCCGCGCAGCAGGTCAAAAATATGCCAGTTGACGGCGATAAACTGCATTTGGGTACCTGTTGAGGAAATGAGGTACCCGATCCAAATGAGAAAAAAATCGCGGTGTTGCAGGGCAGCAAACCGCTGGGTGCTGTTTTTATCAGGTGTTGGTTGTGTCATAAAGTAATACCGTCTGTATTTTCTCAGCTAACGCGCTGAGCGCAAAGGGTTTGCGTAAAAATTCGACGGTATTTTGTTCGACAAAGGTGCTGAGATCGTCAGATTCGCTGTAGCCAGTGGCGAGGATAACTTTGGCCTCAGGGTTTAGGCTCTTTAAACGGCGAAAGGTCTCTTCGCCGTCCATTCCTGGCATTTTCATATCCAAGATAATGAGATCAATATTGGCGGCGCGCTGTTTGTATAGATCAATCCCTTCCTGGCCGCTGGCAGCAGCGACTGTTTTCATGCCGAGGACGTGGAGCATATCTTCAGCCACGCGGCGCACCGGGGCTTCGTCATCAATGATGAGAACACGGCCGTTTATTTGGGGTGGGATAAAGTTGTGG
This sequence comes from Anaerolineales bacterium, assembly GCA_020432595.1. The sequence goes on from JAGQGA010000080.1 coordinate 8,857, forward strand.
GGAACGTGGATGCTCTCTTGTTTGGTGGACGCGGGGAAAAAGATACGGAATGTGCTGCCCTGGTCGAGGGTGCTTTCCACCTGCACGCCGCCGTTATGGGTGCGAATAATGCCCAGTGTTGCTGACAACCCCAGCCCGTGACCTGATATTTTGGTGGTAAAGAAGGGGTCAAAAATACGGTCAATTGTGGCCTTGCTCATTCCCTTGCCGTTGTCGTGGACTTCCAAAACGATGTAGTTGCCTGGGGCAAGTCGGTCGCCACCGATAAATTCCGTTTCGCTGGCTTCCTGAAGCGTTTGCAGGGAAGTGCTGATATTGACTTCGCCCCCTTGCTCTCCCAACGATTCGGCGGCATTGATAACCAGGTTCATCACCACCTGTTGAAGCTGACCTCGATCTGCTTCAAGCAAGGGCAAATCTTCTTGAAGATTCATAGTGAGTTCGGTGCGACGGGGGATGGCGGTTTCAATTAGCCCAGCGTTTTCGTGGATAAGGCGGTTGAGATTGATCGGGCGGACGGCAAATTGGCCTTTGCCGGCATAGGCAAGGAGCTGACGGGTGAGGTCGGCGGCTGTTTCGGCGGATTGCATAAGTCGTTCTAATTGTTCGCTGGCGTCGCTGTCGGCCGGCAGCGTGGCCTGGACGATAGATGCATGGCCGAGCATCCCAGTGAGCAGGTTATTGAAGTCGTGGGCGATGCCCCCGGCCAAAACGCCGAGGCTTTCCAGTTTTTGTGCCTGGCGCAACGCCTCCTCAGATTCTTTACGCTGGGTGATGTCGCGGACGACGCAGACATATTCGCCGGTTTCAATGAGGGTGAGGGACATTTCCTCAAAATAGGTGCTGTTATCACGTCGCTTGCCAACGGTTTCGCCGCGCCAAACGCCCTTTTCCATTACAATGGGCAATACATCTTTGTTTAGGCGGTTGAATTCCTGTGGGGTGTAGGAGATGCGCCATGCTTTGCCGATCAATTCTTGAGCTTGGGCGTAGCCATGGATTTTGGCGTGGGCATCGTTGACGTAGGTGTAGATGAGATTGTGGTCGAGGATAGCCATACCATCGTTGGCGGCTTCGAGGGCGGAGAGGTGTTTGCGGATGGCGGCTTCGGCTTGTTTGCGCTCGGTGATGTCGCGGAACATGATGAGCATTTCGTCGTCGTCGGTGATGACGTAGCGGGCTTCAAAATCGGTTAAACGGCCGTTCATCTCCAACTGTGACTCAACCACCTGCACCGAACCCGTTTGCAGTGCCTCCTCGAAGCCATCAATAAACCGCTGTGCCAGCGGTCTGGCGCCCAGCGAATAGATAATTTGATAAAAGTTGGTCTTATAGAAGCGGTTGTCATCCAGCGCGGAGTGGGAAGTTGCTGGAACCTTAGTATCAATGATATTGCCGTCTTTGCGAACCCGGAAAAGCAAATCAGGAATGGCATCGAGCAGGGCACTGTTGCGGGCTTCGCTGCGGCGCAGCCCTTCCTCACGGTCGCTGACCGCCTGCCGCATAGTGCTAAAAGCTGTGATGAGGGTGCCGATTTCTGTTTCGGGGTCACTGTTTTGTGGCAGCGGTGCGGTGGGGTTGCCTGCACCAAGTGCTTGGGCGGCTGTTGCCAGGTTGCGTACCGGGCTTGTCAGACTGCGTGACAATAGCACAGCCGCCACCGTGCTGAGCAGAATGCTGAGAAACAGCCCCCCCATGGCCAGGTTGCGCGTGGCGACCGCTGGGGCCAAAACCTCGGCTTCTGGTCTGTCTACCACTACGGTCCAGCCAAAATTGGGAATGTCGGTGTAGCCAGCAATGCGAACTTCGCCATCAATTTCATAGCGAGCCGTACCGACCAGACCCGGCATTCCGGCCGACGGCAGCTCAATCCATTGCGAATAATCGCGGCGGGCTTCCCGCACGGCCGGGTCGGGGTGCAGCAGCACCTTGCCCATTTCGTCTAGTACAAAGGCTTGTCCCTCGCCGCCAATGTTAATTTCAGCCAAAATGTTGGCGGGCGTGCCCAGCGGCACGGGGCTGCCCAAAACCCCGACCAAATTGCGGTTTGCGTCGCGGATGGGGGTGTGCATGTGGAGGATGAGGGTGTCGTTGAAAAGGTTGGGTGCAATGACCCACCCTTGCTGACCACTGGCTGCTTTTTGGAAGGATGGTACGTGGGCAATGCTAACCAGCTCTTGGGGGCGGGCTGCCAGCAGCAGTTGACCGTCTAAATCGGCAATGGCGAGCTGGCCGTAGTTGTAGTAGTAGACGAATAAATCTTTGAGAAGTGGCTCTTGCTGGGCGGGATCCATGCTGACAATTTGGGGTAGGGAGGCGATGGCTTGGGAATCTTTGAGGAGTTCGTTGAGGAAGGTGTCTAGCTCCCCGGCCAGCCCGCGTGCCAGACCGGTTAGTTCACGGGTGGATTGTTCGTTGAGGGCACGAGTTTCAATGTTGACAACGATGAGACCGACAAGGGCAAAGGGGAGTATCCCAACGAGGACAAGGGCGGTGAGAAAGCGGCCGTGTAATGTTTTGAAAAAGTGATTACGCATAAACTAATTCTCCAGCCTGGGTCTGGGGGCGGGAATGAGGGTGTTGATGTGCCAGACGGTCATCATGTAGTCATCAGTGGTTAGGGCGGTGTGGTTGGTGGGGGAAAACGGCCGTTTATAAACCTTAATTACCCCGTCATATGGTGTCTCCAACGTTTCCAGTGCCGATTTGACACTGCTGCCGGTCGTTGTTCCCGCTTGTTCAACGGCTTGCGCCAGCAGGTGTATGCCATCATACGCCTGTGCAACGGCCGTTGGTTCCCTGATTTCACTCAGTTGGTTGGTGCCAAAACGCTGGTGGTATGCTGTAAGCAGTGCCTGGCTTTTGTCCGATGGTGCATCAGCAAAAGCAAATGTTTGCAAAATGTATACGTCACTAACGTTTTCTAACCCGGCCTGTTCAATAAAGGCCCGGCTGCTGGCTCCCCAGTAGCTGAGAACTGGGACATCCCAACCGAGGGTGGCGAGGGTGCGGATAACGGCCGTGCTTTCAAACGTCCCGGCCAGCAGAAAAAGTGCATCCGCTTTGGTATCGCGCAATGCTACCAGTTCACTGAGCATATTGGCATCGCCACTGTCAAAAGAGGCTATGGCGACAGAGGGAATCCCTTGTTCAGACAAACCGATTTTTAACGGTTCTACGTTTGCCATGCTCCAATCACTTTGGTCACTGATGATGGCTGGTTGTTGAATACCGAGGACGCGGGTGCCGTATTGCGCCAAAAATTGTCCCGCGTCGGTATTGGTAATAGAGACACAAAAAAGATAGGCATGGTCGCGTGGTATGTCGGCTGTGTAGGTGGCTGCACCCCACGCACCAAAAAGAGGGATTTCTTTTTCGTTAGCCAAGTTGCGGTAACCGGGCATTTTGCCATCAAAAACGCCACCAAAGAGAGCGACGACGGAGTCGTTGTTGATTAGGTCAGAAACGGCCGTTTCTTCCATCGTCATTAAATTTTGGCTGACCAATTCTATCGGCCGGCCAAGAACACCACCTGCGGCATTGATTTCGTCAATTGCCAGCAACATGCCACGCTGAATGGCTTCACCCGCCGCCGCCTCTGGCCCGCTAAAAGGTGCAACAAGCCCCACCTTAATCGGGTCGGTTGGCTGGGTTGATTGGCAACCTGCCAAAAGTAGGGTAGCAATGGCAAACAAACAGCAGCCCAGCAGACGTTGGGCGGGTCTTCGTGAAGAAAAAGGTTGTTTGCCAGGCTGATTCATCATTCTTAGCTCATGATGTTGATAAACGCATATGCTTGCAGTGTCGCAGATTACAGCCGCAAAAGCGTATAGAGAGTATCGTTAAGTAGTAGGAAAGCCAACAGGTTTTGTATCCATTATTTTCTTATACTTGGCTCATAGCTGACCGCTTAAATGATGATTGATTTGCAAGAATTGGAGGATCGTATGTTTGCTCAATATACCCAGGATGTTGCCTTATCACACAATCGTTTTTCATCACACTATCGGCTAACGGCCGTTTCCCTCCTCTGTGGCCTGCTGCTAGGCTTCCTGTTCGCCTGGGTTTTGGCGATGCCCCTTAGCCTTGTTGGGCTGGCACCGTGGCTGCTAGGCCAGGCCATCAGTTTGGTTGCAACGACCCTGCTGCAGGCACATGCCCAACGGGAAGCATCGTGGGGCATGGCAATTGTCGGGCAATTGTTGGGTGTTGTGGCGATTGGCCTCTTTTTCTGGAGCTTAATCAGCTAACCACCATGCATGTACACATTTAAAAAACCCGTTAGCAGCGATTTTTCTTTTGTGAATCGTTGCTCTCCCGTTCGTCACCTATTTTCTCTTATATCCCTTAAAATACCCCTTAAAACCAATACCTTTCAAATAAGCGCAGAAGCGACCTTTCGGGCAAAATAGGTGGTCTTAACACTACCAAAATGCTCGGAGGTCGCTTCATGGGATACAGAATACGAGAAATTGAAGCTGAAAGCAATTTCTGCCAAGAGTTAGGGATAGACATGATTGAACGAGTGTTACCCACCACCGATATTGCTGAGGCACTCACCGCCGAAGGCCTAGAAACACAACGAGTCCGTAAATTAGATTTGTCGCTAACGGTGTTGGTGATTGTGTGCCTGAACATTTATCCCTACCTCTCCATAGGTCATGTTATGC
>JAGQGA010000810.1 GCA_020432595.1 Anaerolineales bacterium
GCAAGACCTTGCTTTGTCTGTAGAGGCTGTTTGGGAAGAGACAAAATCCGAACTTCTTGCTTTTCTCAATCAGATGTGTGCATAAAAAATCGGGCCGTTTTCAACCCATACACCTCAAAGTTTGGCACGAAAACGGCCGTTTCTCCCTCCACAAACAGTTCTATTCCCACACTCTCTTCACGAGGGAAAATTTGGTCAGTAAACGTGACCAGCCCGCCGTTTACAAAAACCTCAACAGATGATTTGTCTACAAACATATGTAGCCGTAAGAGGCCATCCGCTGGCTCAAATTGCGCCGTGTGAATGGTCGCAAACTGGCCGTGGAAATCGCCTTGCCCGGAGCGAGAGCGATCCACAAAGAGGGTGTTGCTTTTGGGGGCGTAGCCAACGGCCGTTTCTTCCCCCCCGCCCACGCGCACGCGGATGCCCACTTTATTCGCCGTAACAGGAACCTCTATTTCCGCCACGATTTCCAGGGTCTCGCCCCTCACGTCTGGCGCAAAAGGTGTATTAGGCGTCAGCGTCAGGTTTTGCCAGGTGTGGTGGGTGGTGCGGAGTTGGGTGAGTTCGGAAACGGCCGTTTGTATCAACCGCACCCCTTCGTCTGTTTGCACCAGCCCCACCTCACGCGGAATCGTCATCGCCCCGCGCCAGGTTGAGGTAGGAATGTCACGGGCATATTGCCAATTATTCATCCACGCCAGCCACAGACGGCGGCCGGCGGGGGCATCACTCCACGACTGCGCCGCATAAAAATCTGCCCCATAATCAGCCCACAGTACCGTCCCTTTGGGATTTTCACTGGTAAATGTTTGCCCGTCAAACGTCCCCACAAAATATTGTGTGCCGCTACCTCCGGCCGGCGCCCCATTTCCCACCCCCACTGTCAGCACCCAGCGCGATTGGTCGCTGCCACCCACGGGCAGCTCAAACAAATCGGGTGTTTCCCACACGCCAGAGGTAGAACCATAACCAAAGCCAAAGCTGCCGCTGGCCTCCCAATCAACCAGGTTGGGTGAGGTATAAAACAGGATAGCACTACCTGCCGCCAGCGACATCACCCAATGCCCATTATCATTGCCCGCATCGTACCACATCACCTTCGGGTCACGGAAGTTGCGGATGTTGGGCGGGGTGGGGATGACAGGGTTGCCCTCATACTTTGTCCAGGTGCGTCCCTTGTCGGTACTGTAGGCAACGGCCTGGCTTTGATGTGAATTGTCCGGGTCGTGGTAGGTGTAAATGGCGACCATCGCATCCTTGCCAAACCCAGCCGTGTTGTGCCAATCAATGACGGCACTACCGGAAAAAATATAGCCGAGGTCATCGGGGTACAGAGCGATAGGTAAATGCTGCCAGTTCACCAGATCAAGACTGACGGCGTGGCCCCAGTGCATGGGTCCCCAAACGGTGTCGTCAGGGTAATATTGGTAAAACAGGTGGTATTCACCGCCGTAATAAACCATGCCGTTGGGGTCGTTGACCCATTTTTCGGGGGGTGTAAAGTGGAATTGGGGGCGGAATGGTTCGTCAAGGGGAAGGGCAGGCTGGGAAGACAGGCGGGAAATAACCATGTAGATTGTTCCTAAGGCAACCAAAAGGGTGAAAAATGTATACAGGATTTGTTGATGTGGGTAGAGCGTAGAGCCGTTTTGCACTCGCTCTACCCCTTAATCCCACTCGCAGCAATACTTTCAATAAATGCCCGCTGCAGCGAAAGGTAAAGAATTAACACCGGGATTGTGATGATTGACAAATAGGCCATAATTTCGCCCCAAGCCACGTTGAGTTGGAAGAAATAGGAAACCCCAATCTGCACCGGCCGCAGTTCCTCCGACTGCACCACCATAATCGGCCACAAATAATCCCCCCACTTTGCCAAAAAGGTCAAAATGGCTACGGTCGCAAAAACGGGGCCAGAGATTGGCACATAAATACGGCGATAAATTTCAAACCAGCTTGCGCCGTCAATGCGTGCTGCTTCTACCAATTCATAGGGCAGCGAGCGGAAAAATTGTACAAACAGGAAAATGGCAAAGGCACT
>JAGQGA010000811.1 GCA_020432595.1 Anaerolineales bacterium
TACGTTTTTCTGTTCAATTCGAGGTGTTTTCTCCTTTGTCAACTTAATTCTGCTGACTTTTGTCAGTCAAGCAGGATTCTTATCCGTGTTTATCTGTGTTCATTTGTAGTTTCGTGAGATGGTAGGGGAAAAACGGCCGTTTTCCACCTGTTAGCTACAGCCGTTGATCCAATTGGTTGGTGAGCGCATCGAGTTGCTCACCCAATAGGGCAATCATGAAGCGGTGGACAACAACGGCCGTTTCCGGTGCCTCCTTTTCCATCTGCTGTAGCTTCTCCACCGACAAAAAGTAGCCCGTTGCGGGCTGGGTGGTTATCACTGATACCGGCTCTTGTTCGTACCGCTGATACAGCCCCAAAATGCCCGCCACCGTGCCCGCTTCCAGCGTCAGCAGCGGCTGCTGCCCTCCCTTTTCATCCGCCAAAACCTGCTGCGCTTGCCCTTGCTCCAAGAAAAATAGTCCCTTGGGTGCTGCCCCCTGCTGAATCAGCACGTAGTCGGCTGGATGCTGCTGTTGTTTAAGATAAGGTGCCAGCGGGGATGCTTTGGCTTTGTTATCGGCACCTAGCAGATCCCGCAGCCGCGTCATCCGTTCATCACTTGGCTCTGCCTGCGTTAGAAAATTGACAAAGTTAGAGTCGGCCGTTGGTGCAGCCAATAGCGTCTCTAGCTGCTGTTTCATCGTCCGCGCCCGCAAAGCCATTCCCGTGCTGGCAAAGGTAGCAATCATTTGCTCCTCACACCACGCCACCCCTTGATCCAAGTTGGCAAACAGCCGCAGTTGCTCATCTTCCATCAAATCAGCCTGCGCCATCTGCTCCTGTAGCGATGGCGAGAGCTGGGTAAAGAGCAGCGTGATTTCGTGCTGGACGACGAGCTGTTTTAGCTTACCAAAGGTACGCACGGCTGAAGCGTCAAACCCCGTCACCAGGCGAAAATCCACGACGATGTAGCGCAGGCCGTGCGCCTGCTGGCTGTTCAGATAGGCGCGAATTTGGGAGAAGATGGCATCGGCCGTGCCAAAAAAGAGATACCCCTGCAGCTCTACCATTTGGATCCAGTGCCCTTTTTGCGCCAGAAGCTGCTGGTGCAGGCGGGGGCGACGGACGCGGCTGTGATAGCTGCTGCCCGAAAGGGTGGTGCGAATGGTGTTGACGCGGCTGTAGTTGATGACAAACAGAATGATGGCCGCCACTAACCCTAGCAGCACCCCTTCCAAAAAGCCAATTAGACCGATTGCCAGCACAATTAGCACGATGAGCAAATAGTCGCTGCGCGTTAGCTTGAACCAGCTATCATAGAGCCATTCGCTGAGAAACGACAGGCCGAGAAAACAAAGTAGCCCGCCTACCACAAATTTGGGGATAAGCGACAAGGCGTTGGCCCCGACAATAAGCGGTAGCCCCACTACCAGCCCGGCTACGAAGCCTGATAAGCGGTGGCCAGTGCCTAAACGGTGCATCAGGCTGCTCATGCTGGGGGAGGGGTAGCCGGCCGGACTGCCGCCCAGCCCACAGACGATGTTGATGAGGCCAAAGGTTTGCAACTCTCGGTTGAGGTCAACCTCGCGCTGCACGATAAATTCCAGTCCGGTGACGTTGAGCAAGAAGGCGATAGTAGCCAGCACAATAATCACCCCCATGTTGCCCGCCTGCGCCGTCACCAGTGAAAGATCGGCCAGCTTGAGGGCGGAAAAGAGGTGGGGCTGCCACATGCCGCTGTCAGGGAAAGGGCCAATGAACCACCCTTGCGCCAGGGCGGTGTCAATGGGGGTGCGGCTGAGAAAGAGGGTGAGGAAGAAGAGAAAAACGGCCGTTATCAACATCCCCGGCAGCAGCAAAAAATGGGAATAGCGCCGCAGCACTGCCCACAAAACCAGCCCCAAAGCTAAACCCGGCACCCATTTCAGCAGCAGCGGCAGGGTAAAAAAGGCAGGCAGCATAGCCCAACTCAGTGCGGCATCACTCATCACCTCCAGCGAACCTCGAAACAGCAGCCAGCCCGTGCCCGCCAAGAA
>JAGQGA010000812.1 GCA_020432595.1 Anaerolineales bacterium
CGGGAATTAACGGCCGTTTGGACCACCCTCCGCGCCGAAAGCCAGCAAATGGGGGTTGCCATCCGCAACCAACTGCGCCAAGCGCGGGGGGCCAAGCTCGACTACATCATCATGCCCCTCGGCGGCAGCCTGCCCGAACGCGCCGACCCGCCGCGTGGTTTTATCGAGCGGCAGCTTCCGCTACCCCCCGCCCCCCTCAGCCTGGAGCAGCTTAACCGGCGGCTGCAGGCCGTTGCCGATGCCGATAATGTCAAGGGCGTACTATTTTTATTTCGCGGTTTTCAACTGGGATTGGCGCAATTGCAAAACTTCCGCCGCGCCATCGAGCGACTACGCGCAACTGGCAAGGAAGTGATTGTCTTTACCCCCTACCTCAATCTGCCCCACTACTACGCTGCCAGCGCCGCCAGCAAAATCATCGTGCCGCCCAGCGCCCAGTTTGACGTGCTGGGGCTGCGGAGCGAGGTCTCTTTTTACAAAGACGCACTGGCTCGCATTGGGGTCGAGGTGGACGTGGTGCAAATTTCCCCCTTCAAAACGGCGTTTGACTCGTTTGGAAAGTCGGAAATGACCCCCGAATTCAAGGCACAGGTGGATTGGCTGCTGGATGACCAGTTCGCCATGCTGACCAGCGACATGGCGGCGGATCGCGGGCTGGAACTGGCCGAACTACAGCAGTGGATTGATCGCGCCCCGCTGACGGCAGCGGCAGCGTTAGCGGCGGGGCTGGTGGACGCAGTGGCGTATGAGGATGAACTGGCGGCGGCCCTGTTTGTAGCCGAGGAAGAAAAAGAGGAAGCTCCCGGCGATGAACCCGACGACGAGGAAGCTAAAAATCAGGCCAAGCTGCTTCCCTGGGACGAAGCCGCGCCGCTGCTGGCGGAAAAATGGCGCAAACCGAGCCAAAAACTCATTGGCGTGGTTAGTCTGGAAGGGGTGATTACGATGGGGCCAAGCCGCCAGCCGCCGCTTGATTTGCCCATCCCGTTTTTGGGCGGCGAATCGGCGGGGGAGGCAACGCTGGTGCAACTGCTGCGGCAGGCGGAGCAAATGGACAATTTGGCGGCGCTGATTTTGCATGTAGACAGCGGCGGCGGCTCGGCACTGGCCTCCGATTTGATTGGGCGCGAGGTGAAGCGGGTGGCGCAAAAAATCCCGGTGCTGGCCTACATGGGCAACGCCGCTGCCTCCGGTGGCTACTACGTCAGCGCCCCGGCCAACCACATCATGAGCCAGCGCGGCACGATGACGGGCTCGATTGGGGTGATTATGGCGCGACCCAGCACCGGCGGGCTATATGAGAAGCTGGCGGTAAACCGGGTGACGGTGAAGCGAGGGGAACGGGCTGACCTGTACAGCGATGTGGCTCCGATGACGGCCGAGGAGCGGCAGGTGTTTTGGGATGGTATTATGGAGAATTACAACCAGTTTAAGCAGGAGGTGGCAAACGGCCGTTCGCTCCCCTTTGACGAACTCGACCCCATTTGCGAGGGGCGGGTGTGGACAGGGCGACAGGCGTTGGAACGCAAATTGGTTGATAGTCACGGTGATTTTGTGGATGCCATCCACCAGGCGGCAGAGCTGGCGGGGCTGCCCCACGATGACAGCCAGCGGCTGCGGGTGGTCAACTTGTGGCCGGAGCGCGACGGCTATTTGCCGCCCAAACCGTTTGCGGCGGCGGAAGAAATCGGCCGTTGGGTGTTTGGCGAACGGCTGCGCGACCTCAGCGGCCAGCCGCTGTTTTTGCTGCCGTTTCAGGTGCAGCTTTGGTAGCCATTGAGACAACCAATTTGGGTAAGCGGTATGGGGCAGTAACGGCCGTTTCCGACCTCTCCCTCCACGTCACACAGGGCGAAATCTACGCCTTTTTGGGGCTAAACGGCGCAGGCAAAACCACCACCATTCGCATGTTGCTGGGAATGATCAAACCCACCACCGGAGAAGCCAGGGTGCTGGGGCAGCCCA
>JAGQGA010000813.1 GCA_020432595.1 Anaerolineales bacterium
CTTGGGGTCTACCTGAAGAAGTTTTGCGGGAAGAGTTGTCCAAATCCCTCATGGGAGCCAACGGCCGTTCTGACCCACCCCCGTACCTACAGCTCCAGCCCCAACCCCAAGTCCAAATCCCTCATGGGAGCCAACGGCCGTTCTGACTTGTTGCAAAGCTATTTTTCTCAAAGAGCCCCGCAGGTCCAAATCCCTCATGGGAGCCAACGGCCGTTCTGACAACACCTTTGGAGATGACACTCGCGGCCCGGCCTGCTTGTCCAAATCCCTCATGGGAGCCAACGGCCGTTCTGACCCAGAATTTTCTACGGCTGCAGGCATCGTCTATGTTGGTCCAAATCCCTCATGGGAGCCAACGGCCGTTCTGACAGATAGCACAACAACAAATAACGCAGGGCAATACAGTTGTCCAAATCCCTCATGGGAGCCAACGGCCGTTCTGACAAAACCTCGCAGAGGTGGTAATGACGGCAACCGCCCCAGTCCAAATCCCTCATGGGAGCCAACGGCCGTTCTGACGCAAGCGTTGACGTAACCAGCAGATGGCCAGAGTTAGTTGTCCAAATCCCTCATGGGAGCCAACGGCCGTTCTGACCTATGACGAAAAAGAGGGTTCTGATCAGGCAATATATTTGTCCAAATCCCTCATGGGAGCCAACGGCCGTTCTGACAGATCTTATTAATATTGTCTTGGCAGGAATTGCTTTTGTCCAAATCCCTCATGGGAGCCAACGGCCGTTCTGACAAGCAACCGCAACCGCTGTAAAAGCAGAATCTGTTGGTCCAAATCCCTCATGGGAGCCAACGGCCGTTCTGACAGATTATCAAGGCGTTTCTAGGAAGCACTAATAATTGTCCAAATCCCTCATGGGAGCCAACGGCCGTTCTGACAAAGTCATGCACTTTGTCAATGAATTCATATTGTTTGTCCAAATCCCTCATGGGAGCCAACGGCCGTTCTGACTAATTCACTCATCATGCCGTGACGTTCGCAGTACATGAGTCCAAATCCCTCATGGGAGCCAACGGCCGTTCTGACACGCACAGTGGTCACACCTTGTGTTTGCTGGTTGTATTGTCCAAATCCCTCATGGGAGCCAACGGCCGTTCTGACTCAGTTTGAATTAGAAGAAGTATCAGACACTGAACGGTCCAAATCCCTCATGGGAGCCAACGGCCGTTCTGACACCGGTGTAGACTGGTCTTTTAAAGTTCAGTATGAGAGTCCAAATCCCTCATGGGAGCCAACGGCCGTTCTGACCCTGAACAACTGATGGACGGTGCCGCCCATGTAGATTAGTCCAAATCCCTCATGGGAGCCAACGGCCGTTCTGACATGGCGAACGCGACTGAACAGGTAAGAAAGCAATGAGTCCAAATCCCTCATGGGAGCCAACGGCCGTTCTGACACCGCGTGTGGAACTCCAAATCCTCTTACAAATGTTGTCCAAATCCCTCATGGGAGCCAACGGCCGTTCTGACCAATCACTGAGGCAGTGCGGTACCTGCAAGGTACTGTGTCCAAATCCCTCATGGGAGCCAACGGCCGTTCTGACCTCACTTTGAGCTCATCGGTTGGCAGGCCCCCGGTCGTCCAAATCCCTCATGGGAGCCAACGGCCGTTCTGACTCCAAATCAATGTTCCATTTATACTGCCAACTGTTTGTCCAAATCCCTCATGGGAGCCAACGGCCGTTCTGACAGACGGCGAACCTGCTGAACCGGAAGACACACCTGTCGTCCAAATCCCTCATGGGAGCCAACGGCCGTTCTGACCCGCCGGCGAGCCTGTTGATGCCACCTTCGTTCCTGAGTCCAAATCCCTCATGGGAGCCAACGGCCGTTCTGACTTGGGGTCTACCTGAAGAAGTTTTGCGGGAAGAGTTGTCCAAATCCCTCATGGGAGCCAACGGCCGTTCTGACCCA
>JAGQGA010000814.1 GCA_020432595.1 Anaerolineales bacterium
TCAACCTAGCTGGGTGGGCATTTATTATGTGGGTACGGCCGTTTGCCGTTGGCGACCGCATCCAAATTGGCGATGATTCCGGCGATGTCATTGACATTCGTCTCTTCCAATTCAGTATGCTCGAAATTGGCAAACGCATTGACGCCGAGCAAACCACCGGGCGCATTTTGCACCTCCCCAACGGCCTCGTCTTTAAGGAAGTTTTTGCCAACTACAGCCAGGGCTTTCCCTACATTTGGAACGAAATGCCAATTTTAGTCACCTATGAAAGCGACTGGCAAAAAGCGAAGGGGATTTTGCAAGAGATCATTAGCCGCCACGCCCCCGATGTCAGCGAGGACATGAAAAAACACGCTCGCCGTATCACCAACCGCTTTGTCATCTCCTACGGCACCACCTCCCCCATCGTCTATACGCAAATTGCCTCCAGCGGCGTGCTGCTCACCATGCGCTATCTGGTGGCCCCCCGGCAGCGGCGCAACAGCGAAAACGCCATCTATGAAGATATTTTGCGGGAGTTTGCCAACCATTGGGACATTGATTTTGCCTATGAAACCAACCGCGAATTCGACCATTATCTTGAAGGCAAAAAGCGACCCCAAACCAGCCAAAACCAGCCGAGCGAGTCAGCATGATTGCTAATTTACTCACCCTCTTTGCCAGCTTACCCATCTTTTGGCAGCGACTGGGGCAAATCTTGCTGTTTTACCTGGTAGCTTGGCTGCTACACCGGCTTGGTTATCACCTGGCCAAGCGTCTACTCTTTCTCGACCGCTTTTCGCGCAAGCGGGAACGGCTGCGGTCAGAACGGCTCAAGACACTGCAAGGGCTATTGTCAAGCTCGTTCAGCGTTCTGGTTTTTTTGGTGGCAACGCTGTTTGTCTTGTCTCTGTTTATTGCCTCGGATACGCTGGTGTGGATGATTGGGTTGTTTAGCGCGGCGTTTGGGCTGGGTTTACGGCCGTTAATTAGCGACTACCTCACCGGCATCAGCTTCATCTTTGAAGACACCTTCGACGTGGGTGAGAAAATTGAAATGCCCGGCATTGGCGTGCAGGGCGTGATCGAAGCCGTCAACCTGCGTACTACCGTTGTGCGCGGCACCAGTGGCGAACAATACATCGTCCCTAACGGCGAGGTGCGCGTGGTACGCAACTTTAGTCGCGGCCAATTTTCCATTGCCAACGTAACGCTCAAAATCCCCAGCCAGCATCTAAATCAGGCGATCTTTATTCTGGAAAAATTAGGTAAAGAGGCCGTCATTCTGCTGCCAAACCTACTGGAACCGTGGCATATCATCACCGAAACAGGGACGATGGGGCAATATATCGAACTCACATTAACCGCCAAAGCTCGTTACGGCCACGCGGCAGAAATGCGCCCCCGCCTACTGGGGTTGGTGCAAGAGCGGCTGACAAATGAGGGGGTAGAACTGGCGGCTTAAGCAAATTGAGAATGGGGAATTGAGATTGGAGAATTGAGAATGGACATACAACTAAATGATGAACAACAGGCTATGCTGGCAGGTGAACGTGGGTTGGCAAAACAGATGGCGATGCGGCTACTGCTGGATATGGCGGCAGCCGCAGGAGCCACCGAGTTAATCCCTATCAAAAGTGCCCATCTGTCGGGCGTATCGCCGCTGACAGGTGGGCTGGGGCTGCGGCTGTTTTTGGCGCGGCTGGGCAGCGAAGAAGGGGTCAGCATGGCGGTGCCAACCACGCTCAATTCGGCCGGCTGCGATGAGGCGCAATTTGATGAGATGCAAATTGTGGCTCCCGATTTTTTGCAGCACAACCACGAAATTGTGGCACTTTATACCAAGCTGGGGGTTGAGCCAACCCAATCTTGCATCCCCTATGAGTGGGAAGGGGTGG
>JAGQGA010000815.1 GCA_020432595.1 Anaerolineales bacterium
GTCAGAACGGCCGTTGGCTCCTTAGAGGGATTGAAACTTAAGTTACAAGGCAGGGATGGGAAGGTGTTTTATAAGTCAGAACGGCCGTTGGCTCCTTAGAGGGATTGAAACAAACGAGGTTGGTAGCTGAATCATCGTCAAAGTAAAAAGTCAGAACGGCCGTTGGCTCCTTAGAGGGATTGAAACCTTCAGTTGCCGGTTTGCTGTTTTCTAACTTATAGTGTCAGAACGGCCGTTGGATCCTTAGAGTGATTGAAACCTGGGGGGGAGCTATTACTGGGGGAGCCGAATTAAAAGTCAGAACGGCCGTTGGCTCCTTAGAGGGATTGAAACGAGAGGCCAACAATTGAACCTAGTACTATATTTTGTGTCAGAACGGCCGTTGGCTCCTTAGAGGGATTGAAACATCCCAAGGGTAAACCCTTCTCCTTTGGACTGCAGCAGTCAGAACGGCCGTTGGCTCCTTAGAGGGATTGAAACTGTCCCAGTGCATAATTAAGTCATTCCAAGTAACGTCAGAACGGCCGTTGGCTCCTTAGAGGGATTGAAACTAGGCAACACCGTTGGATGAGGCATCAAACACCCATTTAGTCAGAACGGCCGTTGGCTCCTTAGAGGGATTGAAACATAATGGTAGGGTGGTCACTTGGTTGGTCTATCACTACGTCAGAACGGCCGTTGGCTCCTTAGAGGGATTGAAACGCGGTCCCCGGTGTGGCTGTTACTGCCCCGGAAGCCTAGTCAGAACGGCCGTTGGCTCCTTAGAGGGATTGAAACCCGGCCGTTCCGAACGGTTCCTCCTTGGGCGAGGTGTCAGAACGGCCGTTGGCTCCTTAGAGGGATTGAAACGTTATACCTATTTCTGACGAAATAGCTAAATATTTTGTCAGAACGGCCGTTGGCTCCTTAGAGGGATTGAAACTTTTCCGGTGGGCATAGCCAACATCAACTCCACCTGGTCAGAACGGCCGTTGGCTCCTTAGAGGGATTGAAACATTTTACCGATCCTTTTCAAAACAAAAACTCACGGTGAGTCAGAACGGCCGTTGGCTCCTTAGAGGGATTGAAACTCAATTTTGGGTTCGCCAATCAGATAAGGGTCAAGTTGAGTCAGAACGGCCGTTGGCTCCTTAGAGGGATTGAAACGCCTTCCGCGAAGCCGATCAAGATGACCAAAGCCCCACGTCAGAACGGCCGTTGGCTCCTTAGAGGGATTGAAACCCAACTCTCCGGGCGCGATCCTTTTCAAAGGGATCATCGTCAGAACGGCCGTTGGCTCCTTAGAGGGATTGAAACCCATTACTTTGTCTGCATGTACCACACATGGGTTTTACCGTCAGAACGGCCGTTGGCTCCTTAGAGGGATTGAAACAAAAAAAGGAGGGGGGGGGTGAAATCAAGTAACCAGTCAGAACGGCCGTTGGCTCCTTAGAGGGATTGAAACTAAATTGCCTTGGGGCTGGGGGAGTCGATCGGATTTTTTGTCAGAACGGCCGTTGGCTCCTTAGAGGAGGGTAGGACGGGAGATAAGAGGGTTATCTGTGGTCGCGTTTATGAAACCACAGAGCAGTGACGTTTTAACATTTCCAAGCGAAGTGCCACATATGCCAGTGTTGGCTGAATTTTCTAGGAGTAAACCAGCATATGTGGCTTTGCCACCACAAGCTAATGAATGACCCAAATCTCTGGGCTTGAGACTAACTGTTGTCACTTTCCCACTTTTGCCACAAAACAGCAGCCTGCTAAAACAACGGATTTAAGGGTTGAAACTAACAGCAGCCCCAAAACCAGCTTGCCACGACCTTAGCCCAGCCGTTTCATCCCGCGCAAATTGAT